>JANMXB010000563.1:0-7515 GCA_031380765.1 Pseudomonadota bacterium
CGCGCAGACGCAGGGCGTGAGCAAGACCGAGATCGTCATCGGCACCGAGCAGGACCTGTCCGGTCCGATCGTAGCTTTCTCCAAGCAGCTCAAGAACGCGATGGAAATGCGCGTCGAGGACATCAACGCCTCGGGCGGCATCCACGGCAGGAAGCTCAAGCTCATCGTCGAGGACCATGGTTACGACCCCAAGAAGGCCGTGCTCGCCACGCAGAAACTGGTACAGAAGGACAAGATCTTCGCCATGGTGGGCCTGATCGGCACGCCGACCGCGCTGGCGGCCATGCCGATTCTGTTCGATAAGAACGTTCCGAACCTGTTCCCGATCACGGCGGCGCGGGAGATGTACGAGCCGCTGCACCGGCTCAAATACTCGATCGCCGCCACCTACTACGACCAGGTGCGCGCCAGCATCAAGCACATGGTCAAGCAAAAGGGCTACAAGAAGGTCTGCACGCTGTACCAGGACGACGACTTCGGCCTGGAGGTGTTGCGCGGCGCGGAGGCCGGGCTCAAGGAAATCAACATGCCGCTCACCGAGAGAACCACCTACAAGCGCGGGGCGACCGACTTTTCCTCGCAAGTGGCGAAGATGAAGGACTCGGGATGCGACCTGGTGATCCTCGGCACCATCATCCGCGAGACCATCGGCACCATAGGCACGGCGAGGAAGCTCGGCTGGAACGTCGACTTCATGGGGTCGTCGGCCTCCTACACCGACCTGATCCACAAGCTGGGCGGGCCCGCGATGAACGGCTTCTACTCGACCAACACGGTGAACAACCCGTACATGGACGATGCCTCGAAAAACGTGCGCGAATGGGCGGTGAGGTACAAGGACAAGTACAAGGAGGACCCGACTGTATTCTCGGTTTACGGTTTCCAGGTGATCGACCTCTTCGCCCGTGTGGCCGAGAAAGCCGGCCCCAACCTGACGACCGACACGTTCATCAACGCGATGGAGAATTTCTCCATGCCGCGCGACATGTTCGGCGGCGACGCGGTGTCTTTCACGAAGACCAAGCACCTTGGGTCGAACCGCGCGCGGCTCTCGCAGATCGTGAACGGCAAGTGGACGCCGATCACCGACTACATCACCGAGTAGGCGGGGCCTGATGGTCAGGAGCGCTTTTGCGCTGATGCTTGCTATCGCCGTGCTCGCGTTGTCCGGATGCACGGCAATGACGAGCGGACTGGCCGGCGACCGCGAGCTGTATTTATTTCATGGGAAAGCCGACGACGTCGAATTCGGGATGTCCAAGTCGCGCGTGCAGTACATCATGGGTGTGCCGCACCGCCGCGTCTACGAAGGCAACCAGGAGGCCTGGCTGTGGTGCCAGACGTCGAACAGCCCCAAGCTCGCCGACGCGTTCCTGACGGTCTACTTCTACCGCGCGCAGGTGGCCGGCATCCATACCTACGCCAACCGGGCGGAGGGCACCTGCGACAATTTTCTAAGGCGCGTCGAATGGCTGCCCGATCCGGAGAAGTCCATGGCGGCAAAGCAGCGCCGCCGGGACTAAGTCCTGCCTGATGGCCGAGGAAGCAGAGTCCTACCGAATCCTTTTCGTCTGCACGGGAAACATTTTCCGCAGCCTTACGGCCGACGTCGCCCTGCGCAAGCTGCTCGCCGGCGATCCCGAGTTTCATGTTTCCTCGGCAGGCACCGACGACTATCCGCATATTGTCAGGCCGTACACGGGCGAATACCTGCGCTCGAAGGGGTTCGAGATCGCGAGCCACCGGCGGCGCACGTACGCAGCACCATCAACCGCATCCTCGAGCTCGCGCCGCGGATGGCACAGAACCTCGCCGCGCTGATGAAGAAGCATCCCTGAGGCAATCCCCTTAGAACTCGACCTGCTGGCCTTCGGTCATCGGGATCACCGTGATCGGGCTGCCCTGCATGGCCGCCTTGAACCCCGCCAGCGTTCCCTTGGTGATCGGGTTCGAGCCGTAGTGCATCGGGATCACGTATTTCGGCTTGACCCAGGTGCGTGCGGCAAACGCCGCGTCGTCATGGTCCATGGTGAAATTCCCGCCGATCGGCATGAGCACCACGTCGGGCTTGTAGTGCTCGCTGATGAACTGCATGTCCGGAAACAGGCCCGTGTCGCCCATGTGCCAGATCCTGAAGCCGTTCTCCATCTGGATGATGTAGCCCATCGCCTCGCCGGCGGGGTGCGCCTCGTTCTTGCTGGTGGCCGGATTGTTCCAGACCAGCAGCGACGAGTGCTCGGCCTTGACCGCGGTCACCTTGATGCCGGGCAGCGGCGTCACGTGACCGGACTTGTTGAAGCGGTGCGTGAGGTTGGCTGGCAGCACGCCGAGCGTGACCAGCGGCGTCATCATGTCCGCGGGTCCGTAGAGGACGGTGTTGTACATTTTCGCGATCGCCGGCGCGTCCCCGATGTGGTCAACGTGCGCGTGCGTTACCAGGAGAAGGTCCACCTTGCCTAGCGCCGCGATGTCCTTGTAGGCCGCCGGCGTCTTCGGCCCCGCGGACAGCCACGGGTCGATGACGATGATTTTCCCCCCGGGCGACTTGATGCGCCACGCTGCCTGGCCGAGCCAGAGGAGTTCGGTCTTGCCTGTTCCCTGCGCGACTGCGAAGCCACTGAAGGCGGCGACGAGCAACGAAGCAACGAAAATTCGGACTATCCGAGACATGGCTGTTCTCCCTTGGTCAAAACGTTGGAATATAGATAAATCTTCAACTTTAATTTAAAAACACAAGCACTGGAGCGGTTCTCCCGGTATTTTTTTATCGGAACCAGTACACTCTAGGGCGATTAGAGCTTGCCGCGTGAAGTTCGTATACGAGGCGCGGCCGACAGGCTGATGCTAACTGTCCCCTCCGGCCCGGTAAACTGGCGGCGCAGCACAATTCAGCGGAGGCAACCATGGGTCGATTGAACGGCAAGCGCGCGATCGTGACGGGCGCGGGCAGCGGGATCGGGCGCGCCAGCGCGCTTTTGTTTGCGCACGAGGGAGCGAAGGTGCTCGCGGTCGACAAGACCGCCGATGCGGTCGAGGAGACCGTCAAGCAGATCGCCGGTTGGGGCGGCAAGGCCATCGCGATGGCGGCCGACGCGGGCAGCGAGGCGGACGTGCGGGCCTACGTGAAGCGCGCCATCGCCGAATTCGGCGGCCTCGATGTTGTCTACGCCAACGCGGGCATCAGCGGCGGCATGGTGCCGCTGTTCGAGCAGACCGTTGAGTATTGGCAGGAGATCCTGCGCGTGAACCTGATCGGCCCCTTTTTAGCCATCAAGCATGCCGGCCAGCACATGGTGGCGCAGAAGTCGGGCTCGATCGTCTGCACAGCCTCGGTGGCGGGACTGCGCGCCAACGCCGGCGGCAATCCCTACAGCGCAAGCAAGGCCGGCGTGATCAGCCTCGTGCAGACGGCGGCCAACTCGTTCTACGGTACCGGCGTGCGTGTCAACGCGATTTGTCCCGGCCTGATCGAGACGGGCATGACCAAGCCGATCTTCGACTCCGCCCGGGAGAGGGGCACCGCCGCGAACATCGGGCAGCTGAATCCGCTCGCGCGCTACGGCGAGCCCCACGAGATCGCGGCCATGGCGGGTTTCCTCGCGAGCGATGAAGCCTCCTACGTCAACGGCCAGGCTTTCGCGGTGGACGGCGGCCTTTCGTCTACGCATCCGTTCCGGCGGCCGCGGGCCTGAGATCCCGGTTATTCGCCCTTTACGCCGGCTGGGGAACCCGTGGTCCGGCTCATGGGGCCTCCATCACTGCCAGCCCAGCTGCCGCGCCGCTAGGTCTTTCATGATCTCCTCGGCGCCGCCGCCTATCGTCATGACTTTGACCTCGCGGTAGACGCGCTCGGCGCGCGTGCCGCGGATGAAGCCCGCGCCGCCGAGCGTCTGGACCGCTTCGTCGGCGCAGTGCTGCATGGTCCGGGTGGCGAAATTCTTGGTCATGCAAAGCTGCGCGATCGTCGCGGCGTCGCGCGGCGCCTGCATGAGCTTGTACGCCGTGTCGTACACCATCGAGCGCGCCGCGTGGATGCGCATCTGCATGTCCACGAGCTTGTGCCGGATCGCCTGGTGCTCGACCAGGCGCTTGCCGAAAGTCTGCCGCTCGCGCGCCCAGGCGACCGCATCGTCGAGGCACACTTGCGCGAAGCCCACCGCGGAGGCCGACATGCCGAGGCGCTCGGAATTGAAGTTGCGCATGATGGTGCGAAAGCCGGTGTTCTCCTCGCCGATGAGGTTCGCGGCGGGCACCCGGCAGTTGTCGAACCGGAGCGTGGCCGTATCGGAGCACCACCACCCCATTTTCTTCAGTTCGAAGCGCGTGAAACCCGGTCGATCGCGCTCGATGAGGAGCAGCGACACGCCCGCCGCACCGGGCCCGCCGGTCCTGACCGCCACCGTGTAGTAGTCGGCGCGCATCCCCGAGGTGATGAATGTTTTCTCGCCGTTGACGACGTATTCACCGCCTTCGAGCTTTGCGCTGGTCAGGAGGCGGGCGACATCCGAGCCGCCCGAGGGCTCGGTGATCGCGAGCGCGCTGATCTTCTCGCCCGCGATGATCGCGGGCAGCACGCGCCGCTTCATCTCCTCGCTACCCGCGTTTGCGATTGGCGGCGCGCCGATGCTGTGCGAGAAGAGGCTTGCGTGCACGCCGCCCGAGCCGCCAAGGGCGACCTCCTCGGAAAGCACAACGTGCATCAGGAGGTCGGCCCGCGTGCCGCCGTACTCTTCGGGAAACCCCACGCCCAGCAATCCTGCCTGCGCGGCCTTGCGATACATCTCGCGCGGAAACTCGCCCGCCTCGTCCCATTCGGTCGCGTGCGGGGCGATCTCTTTCGCGACGAAGCGCCGCATGGTCTCGCGGAAGGCTTCGTGCTCCTCGGTGAGGGCGGGATGAGCTTTCATGCGGGCTCGAACTCGACCAGCAACTGGCCCGGGGAGACTTGCGCGCCCTTCGCGACGTGCACTGCCTTGATGCGAAGCGAAGCGGGCGCTGCGAGCGTGTGCTCCATCTTCATCGCTTCGAGGACGATAAGCGCGCCGCCGACTGCGACAGTGTCGCCGGCCTTCGCATGGACCTGCACGACCTTGCCGTTCATCGGCGCGACCAGCCGACCGTCCGCCGCGCCGAGCGCCGCACGTTCGGGCGGGTCCATGGAGGCATCGCGCCAGGTCCTGGCAATTCCGTCGAGCAGGAAATGGAGCGTGCGGCCCTCGCGGACATGTGGGATTGCCGATGGGTCGAGAGGGTCGGCGCGCAGGGCGTTGCTCCAGCACGCCCATTCGCCAAATCCGGCTTGGGCCGCCCGACTCTGCGCGTAGAGCGTCTTCGCAATTTCATCGACGCGCTCGTCGGCCGGCGGGGGGGCCCAGCCGGCGAAGCGTTCGGCGAGCAGGCCGGTCGTGGCCCCGCCGCCGGCAAAGACGTCGTTGCGCAGGACCGCAGCCAGGAAGGCCGCATTGTTCGGCACGCCGAGCGCGACGCAATTGTCGAGTGCAGTCGCGAGCTTTTCGCGCGCTTCATTGCGCGTGGGTGCATGCGCGACAATCTTGGCAATCATCGAATCGTAGTGCGGCGGGATTTCGGCGCCCGATTCGAGCGCGTGCTCCACGCGCACGCCTTCCGGCGGCTTCCAAAGCGCGAGGGTGCCGGCCTGCGGCAGGAAACCCCGCGCCGGATCTTCGGCGCACAGGCGGGCTTCGATCGCGTGGCCGGAAACGTGCACGTCCTTCTGCCCGAAGCCGAGTTTTTCGCCGGCGGCAACGCGCAGCTGCCATTCGACGAGGTCCAGGCCTGTGACCATCTCCGTGACCGGATGCTCTACCTGCAACCGGGTGTTCATCTCCATGAACCAGAAATTCCCGCCGCTGTCGACGAGGCACTCGACCGTGCCTGCGCCTGTGTAGTTGACGGAGCGCGCCACCTTGATCGCGGCCTCGCCGAGTTTCGCGCGCAGCTTCGCGTCGACGGCCGGGGAAGGCGTTTCCTCGAGGAGTTTCTGGTGGCGGCGCTGCACCGAGCAGTCGCGCTCGCCCAGGTGAACGATGTTGCCGTGGCTGTCTGCGAGGAGCTGCACTTCGACATGGCGCGGGGCTTCTACAGCCCGCTCGAGGATCACGCGATCGTCGCCGAATGCGGCAAGCGCTTCGGACTTGGCAGATGCAAGATGTCCGGCAAGCTCGGCGGGAGCGTGCACGAGACGCATGCCGCGTCCACCCCCGCCGGCCACGGCCTTGATCATGACCGGAAAGGCAATTTTGCCGCCCTCCTCGTAACTCTCGAGGACCGGCACGCCGGCGGCTTTGGCTAGCGCCTTGGCATTGGCCTTGTCGCCCATGGCGGCGATCGCCTCCGGGGAAGGGCCGATCCAGACGAGTCCGGCGTCAAGCACGGCTTTGGCGAACTTCGCGTTCTCGGCGAGAAAGCCATAACCCGGGTGGACCGCATCCGCGCCGCTTGCGCGCGCGGCTGCAATGATCGAGGCGATGTTGAGGTACGACTCGCGCGGCGCGGCGGCACCAATGCAAAATGCCGCATCCGCTTGCCTCATGTGCCGCGCGCCCCGGTCGGCCTCCGAATACACCGCGATGCACCGCAGACCCATGCCGCGCGCGGTGCGGAAAATTCGGAGCGCTATTTCGCCTCGATTCGCGACCAACAGGGAGCGGAACATCGGCACTTACTTCCTTGGCAAGGTGCCCATGTACTTGCAGATGATGCCGAGCATCACTTCGTCGGCGCCGCCGCCGATCGAGCCCAGGCGCCCGTCGCGGTAGGCGCGCGACACCGGGTTGTCCCAGGTAAAGCCCATGCCGCCCCAGTATTGCAGGCAGGCGTCCGACACTTCGCGGCGCAGGCGCCCGGCCTTGAGCTTGGCCATCGACGCAAGTTCCGTCACGTCCTGCCCGTAGATGTAAAGTTCGCAGGCGCGGTAGGTAAGCGCGCGCAAGGCCTCGATTTCGGTCTTCAGTTCCGCCAGCCGGTAGTGCACGTACTGGAAATCGAGCACCGCCTGGCCGAAGATCTTTCTTTCCCTGATGTAGTCGATCGTCTCGCCGATATTGCGCGTGAGTCCCTGCACGGTGCTCGCGGCCGCCCACAGGCGCTCCTCCTGGAACTGCATCATCTGGTAGGTAAAGCCCATGCCTTCCTCGCCAATGCGGTTCCTCTGCGGCACGCGAACGTTGTCGAAGTGGATGAGGCCGGTGTCGGAGGACATCATGCCGATCTTGTCGATCTTCGTTTTCGAGATGCCTTTGGAATTCATCGGCACGCAGATCAGCGTCTTGGTCTTGTGCGGCGCGCCCTCCGACGTGTTCGCGAGCAGGCACATCCAGTCGGCCTGCAGGCTGTTGGTGATCCACATCTTCGAGCCGTTGATCACGTAGTCGCCGCCGTCCTTTTTCGCAAACGTCTTGATGCTGGCCACGTCCGACCCCGCGCCCTGCTCGGAGACGCCGATGCACGCGACGTAGTCGCCGGCAATGGACGGCGCGAGAAACTCCTTCCTCA
>JANMXB010000181.1:0-4960 GCA_031380765.1 Pseudomonadota bacterium
ACCAGCGCCGGCACCAACGCGACCAAGCGCAATTTCGACGTGGTCAGCCCGGAGGCCTGGGACGACGTGGTGGCGATCAACCTCTCCGGCCTTTTCTACTGCGTGCACTCGGTGCTGCCGGCGATGCGAAAGCAGAAGGACGGCCTCATCATCAACGTCTCTTCGTGGGCCGGGCGCTTTCCCTCCAAGCTCACCGGCCCGGCCTACAACGCGACCAAGCGCGGGGTGATCGCGCTGACCGAGCAGATCAACATGGAAGAGTGCATGAACGGCATTCGCGCCAGCTCGGTGCTGCCTGGCGAAGTCGCGACGCCCATCCTGAGAAAGCGGCCGGTGCCGCCGTCGAAGGAAGAGCAGAACCGCATGGCGCAGGCCGAAGACCTCGGCCAGGCGATCCTCTTCATTGCCACGATGCCGGCGCGCACCTGCGTGAACGAGCTCATCATCGCGCCGACCTGGAACCGCTTCTATACCGGCGGGCTCGAGACGCCGAAGAAATAGGATGGCGGCCGCGGGTCCTGCCTCTTCGGCAGCGCCGGGGGTAAACCTGTTGGCGCGCGTCTGCCTTCCGTTCCTTGCAGGGTACTTCCTGTCGTACGTCTACCGAGCAGTCAACGCGGTGCTCGGACCGCAGCTTGCCGGCGAATTTTCGCTCTCGGCGGCCGACCTCGGGCTGCTGACGGGGGCTTATTTCTTCGCCTGCGGCCTCGCCCAGATTCCGCTCGGCGTGCTGCTGGACCGATTCGGCCCGCGGCGCACGGATGCGTGCCTGCTGCTGGTCGCGGCCGCCGGGGCCGCCTTGTTCGCCACTGCGGACAGCTTCGGCGGGCTCTTCCTCGGGCGGGCGCTGATCGGCCTGGGCGTGTCCGCGGCGCTGATGGCCTGCTTCCAGGCCTTCGTGCTCTGGTATCCCGCCGAGCGCTTCGGCACGATGATCGCCATCGCCTATTCGGCAGGGGCTATCGGCGCGATGACGGTGTCCGTGCCGTTCGAGTTCGCCCTGCGCGTGATGGACTGGCGCACGATCTTCTGGGTTTTCATTGCAGCGACGCTCGTCGCAAGCGCGGTGCTTTTCCTCGTGGTTCCCGAGCGTCGCTTTGCGTCGGGAAATGAATCCTTCGCACTGCAGTTGCGCGGTCTTGCCAGAATCACGCGCGATCCCGGGTTTTGGCGCATCGCCGTTGCGATCGGCACCACCCAGTGCGCGGCCATCTCGACGTTTACCCTCTGGATGGGCACCTGGCAGCGCGACGTGGCGGGGCTGGACCGGGGCGCGGTGGCGCAGGCATTTTTCCTCTGTGCTTTCGCCCTCATGCTCGGCTACCTGTTTTTCGGGCGTGTGGCCGATTCGCTGGTGCGCCACGGGCATTCGGTCACGCCCTTGTTCGTGGGCGGCCTGTCGGTTGCGTCGCTGTGCCTCCTGCTGCTCGTTTTCGGCGTCACTACGGGAAGCGTGCTGACCTGGTCGGCGTTCACCTTTTGCGCTACCGCGGCCACGCTTGCGCATTCGATCACCTCGCGCCGCTACCCGCGCGAGATGGCCGGGCGGGTAAACACCGCGCTGAACATGTTCACGTTCATCGGCATCTTCGCCGGCCAGTGGGGCGTGGGCGCGGTCCTGGCGCGCTGGCCGGCGACGGCGAATGGATATGCCGCGGAGGGGTATTTCTTCGGGCTGGGGGCCCTCTGGCTGGTGCAGGCGGCGGGGCTGGCCTGGCTGTGGAGTGGACGCCGCCTGCTGAAGGACCGGCCCGTTTGACGGTTAGAATCGCGTACCAGCGCGGCATCGCGCGACACAGATCGAGGAGGAAACGATGAGCGCCACAGCAAAACTCGAACAGACCGGAATGACTTCGGCCGAATGGCAGGCGCGCTGCGACCTGGCTGCCCTTTACCGCATCGTCGACCATTTCGGCTGGACCGACATCATCGCCACGCACATGTCGGCGCGCGTGCCCGGCGAGTCGAATGCTTTCCTCATCAATCACTACGAAGAGATGTTCCACGAGATCACGGCTTCGAGCCTGTTCAAGATGGACATGGACGGCAACGTGCTCGGACGCAAGGGCCGCTTCAACGCGGCCGGGTTCACCATCCACAGTGGCGTCTACAAGGCGCGGCCCGACGCCAACTGCGTGATGCACACGCACACGCGCGCCGGCGCGGGCGTATCGATGATGCGCAAGGGCCTGCGGCCCATCAGCCAGGACGCGCTCAACGTTCTCGACGACGTGGTCTATCACGAATACGGCATTCCGGCGACCAAGGAGGAATGCGAAGCGCTCGGCGAGAGTTGCCGGGCGGGCAACAGCGTCGTGCTCCTGAACCACGGCCTGCTGACCCACGCGCCGACCATTCAGGGCGCCCTGCACCGGCTCTATTTGCTCGAGCGCGCCTGCGAGCTCGAGCTGATCTCGCGCACGCTGGGCGAGCCGCCGGTGACGATCGCCGAGGACGTTGTGAAAGGAGTTTTCGCCTACATGAAGGCGGCCCGGGCAAAACCCGACTTCGGCCTGCACGAATGGAACGCATTGCAGCGCGTGATAGACAAGAAGGGCTCGGACTACCGGAGCTGACCGAGGAGCAAATCCCATGGGGGTCGCCCGGCTGCTGCTCGCCGTTATCGGCCTCGTCGTCGCAAGCGCGGTATTCGCGCAGGTCTGGCCCACCCGGCCGGTCAGGATTGTAGTCGGCTTCGCCCCGGGCTCGGCGACCGACATCCTCGCGCGGGTAGTGGCCGAGCGCTTCACGCGGACGCTGGGCCAGCCTTTCGTGGTCGAGAACAAGCCCGGCGCCGGCGGCAGCGTGGGCGCCGAGCAGGTGAAGAATGCGGCGCCCGACGGCTACACACTTGTCGCCGCCGGCAGCGGCCCCTTCGGCATCAATCCCGCGATCTACTCGAAGCTGCCCTACGACCCGCTGCGCGACTTCGAGCTGATCGGCAACATCGTCCTCACGCCGCAGGCGCTGGTGGTCGGCACGCAAACGCCCTATGCGACGCTGAAGGACTTCGTTGCGGCGGCGAAGGCCAAGCCCGGCGAGATCGCTTATGCGTCGCTGGGAAGCGGCTCCACGAGCCACCTCACGATGGAGGCGTTCCTTGCGGCTGCGGGCCTCAAGCTGAATCACGTACCGTTCAAGGGAAGCTCGGATGCGCACACCCAGATCATCGGCGGCAGCGTGCCGACCATGTTCGACACCGTCCCGGGCGTCCTCGCGCAGGTGAAGAACGGCAAGCTGCGCGTGCTTGGCGTCGCGATTCCGCAGCGATCCCCGTATCTGCCCGACGCGCCGACGATTGCCGAGCAGGGTTACGCGGGTTTCGAATCGGTCGGCTGGATCGGCCTCGCCGCGCCGGCGAAAACGCCGGGGTCGATTCTCGACCGGCTCAATGCCGAGATCCGCAGCATGCTCCAGGATCCGGCTGTCAAGGCGCGCATCGACCAGCTTGCGTTCACGCCGGTGGGAGACTCCCGCCAGGAGTTCACCGCCTTCGTGCGCAGTGAAATTTCGAAGTGGTCCAAAGTCGCCAAAGACAGCGGCGCTCGGGCCGACTGAGATCACGCGGAGAACCTGGATGCACGCCATGGGTACCCACCCCGAACGGGACAAAGCCTGGGCGATGCCGATTGGCGAGATCGACATCGGCAAGGGCTATCTGTTTGAGCAGGACATCGTCGAATTCTATTTCGAGCGCCTGCGCAAGGAAGACCCGGTGCATCTCACGCACAGCAAGCGCTTTGGCCCTTACTGGTCGGTCACCCGGTACGAGGACATCATGGCGGTGGACATGAACCATGCGGTGTTCTCGTCGGAGGCGGCGCTGGGCGGCATCTCCCTCGCAGAGCGGCCGCCTGACGAGATGTTCCCGAGTTTCATCGCGATGGATGAGCCCAGGCACGACGCGCAGAGAAAAACCGTCAACCCGATCGTCGCGCCCGGCAACCTGGCCAGCCTCCAAGCAACGATCCGGGACCGCGTCTGCCGGATCCTCGACGGCTTGCCGGTCGGCACGCAATTCGACTGGGTCGAGCGGGTGTCGAAGGAGCTGACCACGCAGATGCTGGCAACGCTTTTCGACTTTCCGTTCGAGGACCGGCGCCTCCTGACCTGGTGGTCGGACATGGCCACCGGCGATCCCGACGGCAACGGGCCGGTCACCTCCTGGGAAATGCGGCTGGCCGAACTGGGAAAATGCCAGGATTACTTCACCCGCCTGTGGAACGAGCGGGTCAACGCTGCGCCGAGTAACGACCTGATCTCGATGCTGGCGCACGCCCCGGCCACGCGCAACATGGGGCCCGCCGAGTTCCTCGGCAACCTCATTCTCTTGATCGTCGGCGGCAACGACACGACGCGCAACTCGATCAGCGGCGGGTTGCTGGCGCTCAACCGCAACCCCGGCGAATACGAAAAGCTGCGCGCCAATCCGGCCCTGGTCTCCAGCCTGGTGCCGGAGATCATCCGCTGGCAGACGCCGCTTGCGCACATGCGCCGCACCGCGCTCGCCAATTCGGTGCTGGGAGGCAAGGCCATCGGCAAGGGGGACAAGGTCGTCATGTGGTACCTGTCTGGCAATCGAGACGAGGAAGCGATCGAGAACGCCGGCCGTTTCATCATCGATCGCGCGCAGCCGCGCCGGCACCTCTCGTTCGGCTTCGGCATCCACCATTGCATGGGCAGCCGCCTGGCCGAGATGCAGCTGAGGATTCTGTGGGAGGAGATCCTCGAGCGCTTTGCGCGCATCGATGTCGTCGGCGAACCGGTACGCACGAAGTCCAACTTCGTCCACGGCTTCATCTCGATGCCGGTGGTGATTCCCGCGCGTTTCGTTTGAGCGTGATGAGCATCGAACACTTCGACGTATTGATCGTCGGCGCAGGGCTCTCGGGCATCGGCGCAGGCGTGCATCTGAAGAAGCACTGCCCGGGGCGGACCTACGCGATCCTCGAGGGCCGCG
>JANMXB010000677.1:0-2952 GCA_031380765.1 Pseudomonadota bacterium
GCCAGCGAACGCGTGGTCTTCAACCGCCCCATCGGCCAGAACCAGGGCATCCAGTTCCCGATTGCCGAGGCCTACATGGAGATCGAAGCGGCCAACCTGATGCGCTACAAGGCGGCCGACATGTTCGACGCGAAGAAGCACTGCGGCGCGGAGGCCAACATGGCCAAGCACCTGTGCGCCAAAGCGTCATGGGAGGCGGCCAACGCGTGCATCCAGACCTATGGCGGATTCGGCTTCGCGGCCGAGTACGACGTGGAAAGGAAATTCCGGGAGACGCGCCTCTATCTCGTCGCGCCGATCTCGACCAACCTGATCCTGTCTTATGTTGCCGAGCATGTGCTCGGGATGCCGCGCTCTTTCTAAACTCCGAAGCGTGCCGCGGAAAAAGGCGTCGGATCGACGAAAGGCGTTTCACCCACGACCATCTCGGCAACCATCCTTCCGGTCACTGCGCCCAGCGTCAGGCCATGGTGCGCATGGCCGAACGCCCACCACATGTCCTTGTGCCGCGGCGCGGGGCCGATCACCGGCAGCATGTCCGGCGTGCAGGGACGCGAGCCCATCCACGGCTCCGTGTCCAGGCGCTCGGCCAGCGGAAAGAGATCCCGCGCAATCGGCTCGGCGCGCCCGAGCTGCACGGGTGACCGGATTGCATCGCGCCGGGCGAATTCCGCGCCGGTTGTAAGGCGGATGCCCTGGCGCATCGGCGCGAGGAAGTAACCGCGCTCGGTATCGAGCACCGGCAGGTTCAGCTTCGCCTCCCCGGCCGCGCGATAGTGCATGTGGTAGCCGCGCTTGACCGCCAGCGGCAGGTCGTAGCCCAGGCCGCGCGTGAAAACGCCTGCCCACGGGCCCAGCGCGACCACTGCCTTCCCGGCTTCGAGCGGCCCCGCCGCCGTGCGCACGGTCCAGCCGCCGGTGCTGCGCGCCTCGAGGCTTGCCGCGTTGCCCTGCAGAAACACTCCGCCGAGACGCTCGAACAAGCCGAGGTACGCGAGCGACAGGCCGTGCGGATCGTCGACGCGGGTGGGATCGGTCCAGTGCAGCGCCCCGGGCAGCACCGGAGCCAGGTGCGGCTCGGCTTCCTGCAGCGCCTTGGCGTCGAGCGCCCGGTAGTTGAGGCCGAATTCGCGGTGCCAGCCTTCGGCTTCGGCAATGCGCCGGTCGCGCTCGAATGTCGTGCGGAACACTTTCATCCATCCGCCGCGGCGGATGAACTCCTGCGCGCCCGCCTCGTCAGCCAGCGCGTCGTGCTCGGTGACGCAGTGCTCGATGAGCTTCGCGTACTTGCGCGCGACTTCCGCGTGGCGCGCGGGGCGCGAATAGTGCCAGTACTTCCACAGGAACGGCGCGAGGTGCAGGACCGCGGAAGGGTGGTAGTGCGCGTCGACCGTGCGGTTCAGGCTGTAGCGCAGCAGCGCGCCGAAGTCGTGCGGGAAACCGTAGGGGAACACGCCTTCGCGCTGGATCAGCCCGGCGTTGCCGAACGAGGTTTCCTCGCCGGCGCCGCGGCGATCGACCAGGGCCACCGAGCGTCCGCGCTTCTGCAGGTGAACCGCAACGCAGATCCCGACGATGCCCGCACCCAGCACGACGACGTCGCGGTTTTTCACTGCCTGATCGCCGTCCTACTTCTTGATGAGGGCGGCGATTTCGCCCACCACGCCGCGCCGGAACGCGAGCACGCAGATCACGAAAATGACGCCGGTGATCACCGTCACCCAGCCTTCGAGCGAGGCAAGGTAGTTCTGCAGCGTGACCACAATAAAGGCGCCGACCGTCGGCCCGAGGATCGTGCCCATGCCGCCAAGCAGCGTCATGAGCACCGCTTCGCCCGACATCGACCAGTGCACGTCCGTCAACGTCTCGAACTTGAACACCAGCGCCTTGGTCGCACCGGCGAGGCCCGAGAGAGCGCAGGAGAGCACGAAGGCGAGCAGCTTGTACTTGTCGACGTCGTAGCCCAGCGACAGCGCCCTCGCCTCGTTCTCCCGGATCGCCTTGAGCACCTGGCCGAACGGCGAGTGGATCGTACGGTAGATCAGCCAGAACCCGAATAGGACGATGGCGTAGGTGAAGTAGTACATCGAGAGGTCGTCCTCGAGGTCCACGATGCCGAGAAAGGTCTGGCGCGGGATCCCCTGGAGTCCGTCCTCCCCGCCGGTGAACGGGACCTGGAGGTAGATGAAGTACAGCATCTGTGAGAAAGCGAGCGTGATCATGGCGAAGTAGATGCCCTGGCGCCGGATCGCCAGCGCACCCACGACATACCCGAGCAGCGCCGAAGCCGCGACGCCCGCAAGGATGCCCAGCTCGGTGGGAAAGCCCATCACCTTGACCGCGTGCCCGCAGATATAGCCGGCGGTACCGAGAAACATCGCATGCCCGAAGGAAAGCAGTCCCGTATAGCCCAGCAGCAGGTTGAAGGCGCTCGCGAAAAGGGCGAAGCACAGGGCCTTCATGAGGAAGATCGGATAGATCACCGCGGGTGCGGCAAGGCCGGCGACGATCAGGACGGCGTAGAGGACCTTGGTGCGGTTTTCCATGGCGTCCTACTTTTCCTTGCCGAAAAGGCCGGCCGGCCGGACCAGCAGCACGATGGCCATGATGACGAACACCACGGTCGACGAGGCTTCCGGGTAGAACACCTTGGTGAGGCCCTCGATTACCCCGAGGCCCAGGCCGGTGAGGATGGAGCCGAGGATCGAGCCCATGCCGCCGATCACCACGACGGCGAACACGACGATGATGATGTTGGAGCCCATCAGGGGGTTGATCTGGATGATCGGCGAGGCGAGCACACCCGCGAACGCCGCAAGCGCAACGCCGAACGCATAGGTCAGCGTCACCATGCGCGGCACGTTCACGCCGAAGGCCTGCGTGAGCTGCGAGTTTTCCGTGCCGGCGCGCAGGTAAGCGCCCAGCTTGGTGCGCTCGATCACGTACCAGGTC
>JANMXB010000712.1:0-5657 GCA_031380765.1 Pseudomonadota bacterium
ATTCGATCCGACCGAGAAATTCGCCTACTACTACGCGCACCTGGACAAGTACGCGCAGGGCATCGCCGAAGGCAAGCACGTGAGCCGCGGCGAAGTGATCGGCTATGTGGGCAGTACCGGCAACGCAAGCGCGGAGGCTCCGCACCTGCATTTCGCCATCTTCGTGCTGGGGCCCGAGAAACGCTGGTGGAAGGGCACGGCCATCAATCCCTACCCTCTTTTGGCCGCGCATTAGCGCCGCGTTCACCGTGACCGCGCCGGACCTGAACAACCTGAGACTGATCCTCGACGAATCCGAGCGCTATGCGAACGCGATCCGTTCCGACCAGCGCAGGCTTGCCGTCGCAAACGAACTGCTTGGGGTGATTGCCGAAGCCAGGGCGGGGCTTCGCCCGTCGCCCGACTCGACGGCCAATTATGTCGAGGCCAAGCAGGTCATCGAGCGCCTGGCGGCGCTTCGGCAGCGGGCCGAACGCGCCGGCTAGGCCGGATGGAATTCCTGCACCTGGCGCAGGTCGCCGCCCTCCTCGACGGTTTCGAAGCGCACGCAAAAGCCCCAGAGGCGAGAAAGGTGCTTGGCGACCTCGCCGTAGTCTTCGGCCAGCGGCCGCTTGCGGTGGACCATGTGGCGCACCGTGAGGCTGCGGTCGCCGTCGCGCGCGAAATTGGTCACCTGGATGTCGGGTAACAGCGCATCGCGGTTGTACTGCTGCGCGAGCAGCTTCCTCACGCGCCGGTAGCCGGCTTCGTTGTGGATCGCCGCGATCTCGAGCGTCGGCTCCTGCTCGTGGTCGGCGACCGCGAAGAGATGGAACTCGCGGATCACGCGCGGCGAAAGGAACTGCCCGATGAACGATTCGTCCTTGTAGTTGCGCATGGCCGAATCCAGCACCTCCCGCCAGTCCTTGCCGGCGATGTCGGGAAACCAGGCGCGGTCTTCTGCGCTGGGCTTCTCGCAGATGCGCCGGATGTCCCTGAACATCGCGAATCCCAGCGCGTAGGGATTGAGGCCGCCATAGCTCTTCTGGTCGAACCCGCTTTGCGAAACGACGTTGGTGTGCGACTGCAGGAACTCGAGCATGAAGCCGTCGTCGACGAGGCCCTTTTCGTAGAGGCGGTTGAGGATGGTGTAGTGCCAGAAGGTCGCCCAGCCCTCGTTCATGAGCTTGGTCTGGCCCTGGGGGTAGAAGTACTGGGAGATCTTCCTCACGATGCGCACGATCTCGCGCTGCCACGGCGCAAGCCTGGGCGAGTATTTCTCGATGAAGTAGAGCAGGTTCTCCTGGGGTTCGACCGGAAAAACCGTCGGTGCCTGCTTTTGCGCGGCCTTGTCCCTGGCCGGCAGCGTGCGCCAGATCTCGTCGTGCATCTTCCACGCATAGGCTTCGCGCTCGACTGTCCGGGCGCGTTCCTCTTCGGCCGAAAGCGGGTCGGGATGCTGGTAGCGGTTGACCCCGAAGTCCCTGAGCGCGTGGCAGGAGTCGAGCATCTCCTCCACCGCGCCGATGCCGTGCCTCTCCTCGCACTCCATCACGAATTTGCGCGCGAACACCATGTAATCGATGATCGCATCGGCGCTCGTCCACTGGCGGAACAGGTAGTTGCCCTTGAAAAACGAGTTGTGGCCGTAGCAGGCATGCGCGATGACCAGCGCCTGCATGGGCATGCTGTTCTCTTCCATCAGGTAGGCGATGCACGGATCGGAATTGATCACGATCTCGTAGGCCAGTCCCCTGACGCCGCTGCGGTAGCTCTGCTCGTTGCGGATGAATTCCTTGCCGTACGTCCAGTGCGGATAGCCGATCGGCAGCCCGTTGGAGGCATAGTTGTCGAGCATCTGCTCCGAGCTGATGATCTCGATCTGGTTGGTGTAGCAATCCAGGCCGAACTCTTCCACCGCGACCTTGCGGATTTCGGTGTCGTATTTTTCGATGAGATCGAAAGTCCACTCCCCGCCGCGCGAAATCGGATTGCGCGGGCCGATCAGCGCCGAGGCACGGTCCAGGCTCATTGCGCCTCCCGCTTGAAAAGATCCCGCAGCACCGGGTAGATCTCGCGGCGTTCGCGCACTTCGCGCATCGCGAAATGCCCCGCGGCAATGCGCTTGTACGACGACGCCAGCGTCGACAGGGGCGTGAGCAGGTCGGGCACCTCGATGTACGCGTAGTAGCGCGTCAGCGGCAGCAGGTTCGTCTCGAGGAATCCGCGGCTTTTCTCCGGATCGGCCCCGAAGGCATCCCCGTCGGAAACCTGCGCTCCGTAGATGTTCCACGACGAGCAAGGGTACCTCGCCTGGACGATTTCGTGCATCAGCTCGAGCGCCGAGAAGACGACCGTGCCCCCGGTCTGCGGGTCGTGGAAGAAGCGCTCCTCGTCCACCTCCTCGGCGTTCTCGGTGTGGCGGATGAACACGACGTCTACTTTCTGGTACTTGCGCGCGAGGAACAGGTAAAGGAGCGTGTAAAAGCGCTTGGCGAGATCCTTTTTCTGCTCGTCCATGGACGCCGACACGTCCATGAGGCAGAACATGACCGCCTGGGTGATCGGCTGCGGCACCGTGATCCGGTGCCGGTAGCGCAGGTCGATCTCGTCGAGGAAGGGCACGCGCGCCATGCGGCGCTTGAATTCGGAGATCTCGTGCTCGAGCAGGCGGTCGCCCTGGTCGGTTCCGAGGGACGCGAGCTCGCCCTTGAACTCGTCGAACTGGCGCTTGACCGCGGCGCGCAGCGCTATGCGCCGGCCCAGCGCGTTGCGCAGCGACCGGATGACGGAAAGGTTGGTCGACGCGCCAAAGCGGGTGTAACCCGCGCGCTGCAGCTTTTTCTCGGCGACGCTGCCGGAAATCGTGCGCGCAAGGCGCGGCAATTCCAGGTCGTCGAAGAAGAGCTTCATGAATTCCTCGCGCGACAGCGAGAATTCGAAGCTGTCCGTCCCTTCGCCCTGGCCCGGGCCGCCTTCGCCGCCGCTCCCGGCGCCGGATTGGGGCCGCTGGACGCGGTCGCCCTGGCTGAACGTGCGGTTGCCCGGATGCACCATTTCGCGGTCCCCGCCGCGCCCGTGCCGGAAAGCGGGCTCCGAAATGTCTTTCACCGGGATGCGCACGTCGCCGCCCTTTTCCATGTCCTTGATCGAGCGGTCGGAAACCATGCCGTCGATCGCGCGCTTCACCTGGTCGCTGTAGCGGCGGATGAAGCGCTCGCGGTTGGTCGCGCTCTTATTATGGTCGTTCAGCCTGCGGTCGATGATCATGGACATGGCGGTTCCTCCTGATCGGCGTGGCGAACGCTACTGGGACTTGCGCACCCTCAGATACCACTCGCACAACAGGCGCACCTGCTTCTCGGTATAGCCCTTGTCCACCATGCGCGCCACGAAGCTCTCGTGCTTCCTGCGGTCTTCCGCGGAGGCCTTGGCGTTGAACGAAATCACCGGCAGCAGCTCCTCGGTGTTGGAGAACATTTTCCTCTCGATCACTTCGCGCAGCTTCTCGTAGCTCGTCCAGGACGGGTTCTTGCCGCCGTTCTGGGCGCGCGCGCGCAGCACGAAGTTGACGATCTCGTTCCTGAAGTCCTTCGGGTTCGCGATGCCGGCGGGCTTCTCGATCTTCTCGAGCTCGGCGTTGAGCTGCGAGCGCTCGAAGCTCTCGCCGGTCTCGGGATCGCGGAAGTCCTCGTCCTGGATCCAGTAGTCGGCAAAAGTGACGTAACGGTCGAAGATGTTCTGGCCGTACTCGGAATACGATTCGAGATACGCGGTCTGGATTTCCTTGCCGATGAACTCGGCGTAGCGTCCGCCCAAATAGCTCTTCATGAAATCCAGGTACCGTCGCTGAGTGTCCTCCGGCAATTGCTCGCGCAAGAGGCGCTGCTCCAGTACGTACATCAGGTGAACAGGGTTCGCCGCGATTTCGGTCTGGTCGTGGTTGAACACGGCGGAGAGCACCTTGTACGAGAATCGCGTCGAAAGGCCGGTCATGCCCTCGTCGATGCCCGCGTAGTCGCGGTATTCCTGGTACGACTTGGCGTTGGGCTCGACGTCCTTGAGGTTCTCGCCGTCGTAGACGCGCAATTTCGAATAGATGCTGGAGTTCTCGGGCTCCTTCAAACGCGAAAGGACTGCGAATTGGGCCATCATCTCGAGCGTCCCCGGCGCGCACGGCGACTGCGACAGCGAGCTGTTGCGCAAGAGCTTCCTGTAGATGTTGACCTCTTCCGAAATCTGCAGGCAGTAGGGCACCTTGACGATGTAGACGCGGTCGAGGAACGCCTCGTTGTTCTTGTTGTTGCGGAAGGCCTGCCATTCCGACTCGTTCGAGTGGGCGAGGATGATTCCGGTAAACGGGATCGCCGAGAATCCTTCGGTGCCCTTGAAATTGCCTTCCTGCGTGGCAGTCAAGAGAGGGTGAAGCATCTTGATCGGCGCCTTGAACATCTCGACGAACTCGAGCAGCCCCTGGTTGGCGAGGCACAGCCCGCCCGAGTAGCTGTAGGCATCCGGGTCGTCCTGCGAGAGCGACTCGAGCTTGCGGATATCGACCTTGCCCACCAGCGAGGAGATGTCCTGGTTGTTTTCGTCGCCCGGCTCGGTCTTGGTGATGGCGACCTGCCTCATGATCGAAGGCTGCACGCGCACGACGCGGAACTTGTTGATGTCGCCGTCGAATTCCCTGAGCCTCTTCACGGCCCAGGGGCTCATGATCCCGTTCAGGTACCGCGCTGGGATGCCGTACTCCTTTTCGAGCGCCGGGCCGTCGCGCTCGGCGTTGAACAGTCCCAGCGGCGATTCGTTCACCGGCGAGCCCTTGAGCGCGTAGATCGGGTAGGTTTCCATGAGGGACTTGAGCCGCTCGGCGATCGATGACTTGCCGCCGCCGACCGGACCGAGGAGGTAAAGAACCTGTTTTCTTTCCTCGAGCCCCTGCGCCGCGTGCTTGAAATAGGCGACGATCTGCGCAATCGCCTCGTCCATCCCGTAAAACTCCTTGAACGCCGGGTAGCGCTTGATCATGCGATTGGAAAAAAGCCTCGAAAGGCGGGAGTCGTTGCGGGTGTCGATGATCTCCGGCTCGCCGATTGCCGCGAGCATGCGCTCGGCGGCGGTCGCATAAGCGAGCGGGTCGGTCTTGCACAGGTCGAAAAACTCCGTGAGCGACATTTCCTCGTCGCTGGACTTGGCGTACTGCTCGCGATAGAGATCAAACAGGGTCATGGCGGACCTCCTTCCCTCATTAACTGTGCATCACATTTCCGGTTGACCGCGCGCGCGGCCTTATTTTGCAAACTTTCCCTACGCCGTCGCGCGAAGCGTGACTTTTTTCTCCTTCCCAGCCCTGCAGTTCGACGCCCAACCGCATCCATGCACCCTCTCCGAGCAAGTTTCAGACCAGTAGCGCAGACCAGTCCGCGACGTGCTTGCGCAGCGCCTTCCTGTAGGACGCCTCCTACCATCGGCAACCGGCGAGTCCGACACCGGGTGGCGGCGGTCGCCATTTCGGCGCCATGTGCCCTAGCGCACCTACTGCGTGCGTACGGATTGCGCCTACGTGTCGTAAGGGGCGTCTTAGGTGCCCTCGCGCGGGCGAAGAGGCGGCAAAAATTCGCTCTTGTAAACAATCGACACCCTTGGAAAGCCTTACCTATACTTGCGCACCATTGGAC
>JANMXB010000141.1:0-15703 GCA_031380765.1 Pseudomonadota bacterium
CGGGCGATCGCCGCGCGGCACCTTGAGCGCGAAGCCGACCTCACCGCCTTCGCGCATCCGAACGACCATCCGCATGACTCGGACTTGCTGGAAGTGGACGCCGGCGATTGGGTGACCGCGGTCCACGCCTACCCGCATCCCGCCGATCGGTTCTACGCCAACCTCGTCAATGCCGCGCTTTACGTGGTCCGCCGCGAATCCCTGCGTCCGTGTGCCGCGCCAGGCCGCAAGCGGGACTTCACCAAGGATATCCTCGCGGGGCTGGTAGACAGAGGGTCCCGGGTCCTCGCCTACCGGTCCAGCGAATACATCAAGGACATGGGAACGCCCGAAAGGCTGCGGCGCGTCGAGTCGGACTGGAAGGCGGGAGAAATCCGCGTGGAAGGATCGGATCCGGTGCATCCCGCAGTTCTGCTCGACCGCGACGGCACGCTCAACGTGGACAGCGGCCACCTGCGCTCGGCGGCCGGCCTGGAGCTCATTCCCGGCGTGGGAGCGGCATTGAAATCGCTCAGGCACGCGGGCTTCCGGCTCGCGATCCTGACCAACCAGCCTGTCATCGCGCGCGGCGACGCGACCGAAGCCGAGGTTGCCGCAATCCACCGCCGGCTGGAATGGGAACTCGGCAAGCACGGCGCGTACGTCGATGCGATCTATGTCTGCCCCCACCATCCCGACGCGGGTTTTCCCGGCGAGCGCGCCGAGCTGAAATTCGCCTGCGATTGCCGCAAGCCGGCCACGGGCCTGTTCGAGGTCGCCCGCCGGGACCTGAACATCGACCCAGCGCGCTCGTGGATGGTCGGCGATCAGACCAGGGACGTGGAGATGGCCCGCCGCGCCGGCCTGCGCTCGATCCTCGTCCGCACTGGCATGGGCGGGCGCGACGGCCGGTACCCGGCGGCGCCAGACCATGTAGAGGATGACCTCGCCGGCGCCGCAGATCTGATCCGGCAGCACTCTGAAGCTGCGTTCTCATGATCATTTCCCGCACGCCCCTGCGCGTGAGTTTCCTCGGCGGGGGCTCCGACCTGCCCGCTTACTATCGCCGCCATGGCGGCGCGGTGCTCTCGACGGCCATCGACCAGTCCGTGTATGTGACCGTGAGCCGCAAATTCGACGATGCGGTGCGCGTGAGCTACTCGCGCACCGAGGAGGTTGCCCGCGCCTCCCAGGTCGAGCATCCGCTGGTGCGGGAATCGCTTGCGCTGGCCGGCATCGAGGGCGGCATCGAGATCACCTCGGTGGCCGATATTCCCGCCAAGGGAACAGGCCTGGGCTCGTCGAGCTCTTTTACTGTCGGCCTGCTGAACGCGCTGCGTGCCTATTGCGGCCGGCACGCGAGCGCTGCCGACCTCGCGCAGGATGCCTGCCGCATCGAGATTGAGCGTTGCGGCGAGCCGATCGGCAAGCAGGACCAGTACGCCGCCGCCTTCGGGGGACTCAATTTCATCCGCTTCAATCCCGACGATTCGGTCGAAGTGAAGAAAGTGATCTGCGCCCCGTCCCTGATTTCAGAGCTGCGGGAGAGGCTGCTGTTTTTCTATACGGGGGTCACGCGCTCGGCGTCCGAGGTGCTTGAGCAGCAATCCGCCGGGCTTGCCGTGGCCGGCGCGAGATCCGACGCCATGGGCGAGATGGTTCGCCTGGCCGAGGCGGCATACGCGGACCTTTGCTCGGGAAACATCGATACCCTGGGGAAAATGCTGCATACGGCGTGGCAGCTTAAGAAGCAAATGGCCGACGGGATTAGCAGTCCCCTAGTCGACAAGGTTTACCAGGCCGCGATCGACGCCGGTGCGGAGGGTGGAAAGCTGCTGGGCGCGGGAGGGGGAGGATTCCTGATGTTCATGGCGCCGCCTGAGCGGCATGCAGCCATTCGCCTGGCGCTTGGAGGACTGCGCGAGACGCCATGGGGATTTGCGGCGCAGGGTAGCAGCATTATTTTTGTGCATTGATTGCCGCTTGCTATTGAGTCACCGATGAAGATCATCATTGAGCCTGGCCGCAGCGACGAAAACTACTGGCGCGACCTATGGCGCTACCGCGAACTTTTCCAGGCGCTCGCCTGGCGCGACGTGTCCGTGCGCTACAAGCAGACGATCATCGGCGCGCTGTGGGCACTAATTCGGCCTTTTCTGACGATGGTGATTTTCACGGTGATCTTCGGGCGGATAGCCAAACTGCCGAGTGAAGGCACCGCCCCCTATGCGCTCATGGTTCTCGCCGGCATGCTGCCGTGGACTTTTTTCTCAACCGCGTTGTCGGATGCCTCGAACAGCCTCATCAACAACGCCAGCCTGGTCGGAAAGATCTACTTTCCACGGCTCATCATCCCGGCCGCGACGATTGTCGTTGCGGCGATCGATTTTCTGATCAGCTTCGGGATCCTCGTTGCGCTCATGGTGTGGTACCGGTTCGCGCCCGGCCTGCAGGTATTCCTCCTTCCGGCTTTCATGTTCCTCGCGTTCCTCGCAGCACTTGGACCGGGGCTGTTGATCGGCGCCCTCAACGTAAAGTACCGCGACTTTCGCTATGTGATTCCGTTCATCGTCCAATTCGGCCTTTATGTGTCGCCGGTAGGCTTCAGTTCGGCAATCGTACCGGGAGAGTGGCGTCTTTTGTATTCGCTGAATCCGATGGTCGGGGTGATCGACGGGTTCCGCTGGTGCCTCCTTGGCGGGGAGGCGCAGTTTTACTGGCCCGGGTTCGGTCTCAGCGTGGCCGTAGTCGGGTTCCTGCTGTGGCTGGGAATCCGGCAATTCAGGAAGACCGAGAAAACCTTTGCGGATCTGGTTTGAAGCGGAATAACCATGCAAAGCGCTGATATCGCGATCAAGGTCGAGGGTCTGTCGAAGAGGTACCTGCTCGGACATGAATCGGCGCGGCAAGGCGGCTACGACACCCTGCGCGATTCAATAGCGCGCCAGGCCAGGAATTTCGGCCGCAAGGCGCTCGACATGGCGCGCGGCCGGCAAATCGTCCAGGGAGACGTAGTCGAGGAATTCTGGGCTCTTGACAATGTTTCGTTCGAAGTAAGGCGAGGCGAGGTGCTGGGCATCATCGGCCTGAATGGGGCGGGAAAAAGCACGCTGCTTAAGATTCTGAGCAGGATTACCGAACCGACCACGGGCCGCGTCACGATCGACGGGCGGGTTGCCAGCCTGCTTGAGGTCGGCACCGGGTTTCATCCCGAGTTGAGCGGGCGGGAAAACATCTACCTGAACGGCGCAATCCTTGGAATGAGCAAGGTCGAAATCCGATCCAGGTTCGACGAGATCGTGATTTTTGCCGAGATCGAGAAATTTCTCGATACACCGGTCAAGTACTACAGCTCGGGGATGTACGTGCGCCTGGCCTTTGCCGTTGCGGCCCATCTTGAGCCCGAGATCCTGATTGTTGACGAGATACTGGCCGTCGGTGACGTGGTCTTTCAGAAGAAGTGCCTAGGGAAGATGCAGGGTGTCGCGGAATCGGGGCGCACAGTACTCTTCGTGAGCCACAACATGCAGACGGTCATCGGTCTTACCGAACGGGCTGTCCTGCTGCGGTCGGGGCGCGTTGCCGCAATAGGACGCTCCGCCGAAGTCGTCGAGAAATATCTCGAAGCCGGAGCGCCCGGCGAAAACCTGTATGAAAAGGCCGCAAGCGGCACCGATCCGGAAATCTCGCGCGTCCAGCTGCGCGTAAGCGGGCCGGGAAACGTGCAGCAATTCGGCAAACCCATGATCGTCGAAGTTGAAATAACGACTCCGCAAGCCGTGCCGAATGCGGCCATCTCCTTCCATATAATGACCGCAAGCCATCAGCCGGTTGTGCATGTGCTGAACCTGGACGCGGAAGTGCCCATGCTTCGTACCGCCGGGGTGCATCGGCTCATCTGCCGATTTCCAAAAGTGCGTTTGTATCCCGGGCACTATCACCTTAGATTCTATTTCGGGGCGAGCGAGCCGCGCCGGGTCCTCAAAGCGCCTGACCGGGTGTGCCCCTTCGAAGTTGCCGTCCTCGACGAAACCCGGGAGTTCTACTGGTACCCCGAAAATGCGCTTTACGTAGAGGATGTCGAATGGAGTGCGGGGATCGCGGGATGACAGTATCTGGCCGAGGATCGAGATGACCACACCTAGCCTGGAAACGGTTCGGGCGTACTACGACGAGCGGGTCGAGGGCAAGCTGCGCGATTTTACGCACCCCAATCCGAGAATCGAGGCCGCAATCCAGACACTGGCGGAATGGGCGCCGCCAGAACCCAAGCGCATTCTGGAAATCGGTTGCGGCGTCGGCGCGACTTCGTGGCGGATGGCCCGCGCGTGGCCGCAAGCGGAGGTAATAGGAGCGGATGTAAGCCCGGAGTCCATCGACGTGGCGACAACGTGTTTTCGGCTCCCGAATCTCTCCTATCGCGCCGGCTTGATCGAGGAAGGCGTACTCGAAGGAAAATTCGATCTGATTCTGATGATGGACGTGTACGAGCACATCGCTTTGGAGGACCGCGCGTCGATCCACGCTGCCGTCAAGAGTCTCCTGTCCAGCGAATCACGAATGGTCATAACGGTTCCGACACCCGTGCTGCAGGAGCACGACAGGCGTCACAATGCTTCGGCGCTACAGCCCGTCGACGAGTTCGTGACGGTGGGCGATGTAGTAAGAATTGCAAACGACACGGACAGCAAACTTCTTTACTACAGGGAGATCGGCGTCTGGCAGTACGGCGATTATCTGCACACCGTCCTGGGCCGCTACCGGGAACTTGTTAGAGTTTCCTGGCGGCAACAGAATCCGGCACCCTTGGCTGGTTTCAGACAACACCTCAAGAGCATGCTCCGCGGCGAACAAGCCGGTGCGGCGGAATGCAGCCACTATCTCGGGTCGGACCTTTTTCGCCCTGCGCGCCGCAATTCAGTCGACCGATTCCGGGTGTCCGCGCACGAACGCAACGCGCTGGCTTCTTCGTGGCATCAACGCAGCGCGATCCGTGCCCGCTCCCGAAATGGGAAGCAGGGCGGATGAAACGGGACCATGATCGACTATCTTGCCCCGCAGTGCAGGCCCTCTACCCTCGATAGCTACGGCAACGTGTTGCTCCTGCGGAGCGCAATCGAACGGGCAAGGTGCAACTTCTACGGAGACGTGCTCGACGTCGGCTGCGGGCAAATGCCGTACCGGAGCCTCGTCCTGTCCGAGCCAAGTCGGGCAACGCGTTACATCAGCGTGGATCTGCCGGGTGTCGGAAACGCGCCGGACATCGAGTGGGATGGCAGGATGATTCCATTGCCGGATGCGCGCGTGGATTGCGCGATGCTTACCGAGGTACTCGAGCATTGCGCGGATCCCGAGGGCGTCTTGAAAGAGGTCTGCCGGGTCCTGCGGCCGGGAGGTTTTCTGTATCTCACCGTGCCCTTCATCTGGCCGATGCACGACGTGCCACACGACGAGTTCCGATATACCTCGTACTGTCTTCAGCGGCTACTTGCGAATGCCGGGTTTCCAAACGCGTCGATCGAAGCAACCGGCGGCCGGCATGCGCTGCTGGCTGTGGTATTGGGGCTTTGGGTTCGCAGGCGCGCTTTAACCTCACGTGTTCATGTTGTAACAAAAGCCGTCCTGTCCGTAGTGCTGTGGCCGGTGATCTGGTCGCTGATGAGGATGGACAAGCGCCCGGAGAAATTGGGGGAAAGCACTCTGCTCGTTGGCTTGAGCGCCTGTGCCTACAAGTCCGCATGAGCAACGGGCTCGCCATATTCACCCAGGACCTTGGTGCTTCATTCATCGACAAGCACATCGCTGATTTACTCCCTGGACGAACCGTCGCGCTCGGAAATTATGGACATATAGGTGAGTTGGCCGGACTCTGGCCTGCCCCTTGCCCCGTCTTTCTGCTGGATCAATGGGCCACGCGTCTTTCGATTCGCCTGGCGGCGAGAGCCGGAATATCCAAGGTGCGTTTGCGGGACGCCGCCGCCGCCCGCTTCCTGCGTGCTCACGGCGTGTCAGTCGTCCTTGGGGAATATCTCGACCAGTTCCTTGAATTCGTTCCACTCATCGAGCGAATGGGTCTGCCCTATGTCGTGCAAGGGCATGGGATCGACGTGAGCGCCGCTCTGCGCAAACCCGGGATGGCGGAACGATACCTTGGCTACAAGTCCGCAAAAGCGATCCTGACGCGCAGCGAGTTTCACAGGCAGCGGCTCATAAAGATAGGCTTGCCGGAGGAGAAAATTCACGTCAATCCCGGCGGGGTGGATGTTCCTCCACATCCGCCTCGGCGCGGAATCGATGCAGGCAGCCGGCTGCTCGCGGTTGGCCTCATGGTCCCGAAAAAGGGGCCAATCTACCTGCTTGAAGCTTTTCGCCGGGCGTCCGCGCGGGACCGCAATATCAGCCTTGACTTCATCGGCGGCGGTCCGTTGTTTCCCGCAGTGCGACAGTTCATCGCAGCCTGCGGCCTCGAAGGGCGTGTCCGGCTGCACGGCATCGCTTCTGAAGAAACCAAGAAACGCCTGTTCCAGGAATGCGGCGTATTCGTGCAGCACAGTCTCACCGTTCCCGAGACCGGGGATGAGGAGGGATTGCCCGCCGCCATTCAGGAAGCGATGGCGTACGGCATGGCTGTGGTTAGTACCCGGCACGCGGGCATTCCGGAGGCAGTCATCGAAGGTGCGACAGGGCTGCTGGTCGATGAAGGAGATGTTGGAGGCATGGCGGAAGCGTTTTTGAAAATCCGCCCGACCGCGGCGGAAATGGGTAACGCCGGCCACAGCGAGGCGCTGTCCAAACATGCATGGCGCCATGAGAAAGCCCGATTGAGCCGCTGGCTTTTCGGCTCTGGCTAAGAGGGCGCGCCGCCGGTGATTGTCATTGTCGACTATGGCCTGGGAAATCTACGGTCCGTCAGCAACATGCTGCGCCGGGCGGGGTTCGAGTCGGTTATTTCCGGCGCGCCGGACGTTATCCGATCCGCGTCGAAACTCATTCTCCCCGGAGTCGGTCATTTCGGATTTGCAATGGAGTCGCTTCACGCAAAGGGACTGGTGAGTGTGCTGAATGAAACGGTCCTCGAAGCGCGGATCCCCGTGCTCGGCATCTGCCTGGGAGCGCAGCTTCTCGGCAGAGGAAGCGAAGAAGGCGGGGCCGTCGGTCTCGATTGGCTGCCGATGGATGTGGTCGCGTTCGACAACGCACGCTTGGGACCCGGCCGAAAGGTGCCGCACATGGGATGGGCGGTCACCACGCCCACTCAAAGCGCGCTGTTCCAAGGAATGGCCGAAACGGCCCGGTTCTACTATGTCCATTCCTATCATTTCAAGTGCGATGCGCCGGACATGGTGATCTGCAGCGCAAGCCACGGATACCGCTTTGCGTCGGGGGTCGGACACCGCAACATCCTTGGCGTCCAATTCCACCCGGAGAAGAGCCACGCACACGGCCAGCAGCTGCTCCGGAATTTCGCGGTGATGGAGTTCGCGGCGTGACGCGCGTGCGCGTCATTCCGGTTCTCCTCCTGTCGGAAGGCGGAATGGTCAAGACCCGAAAGTTCTCGCGGCCGCGGTACCTGGGCGACCCGATCAATGCCGTGAAGATCTTCAATGAAAAGATGGCGGACGAGCTTATCCTTCTCGACATTGAGGCGACGCAAAAAGGGCGAATCGACTTCGACCGGGTCGAGGATGTCGTGAGCGAGGCGTTCATGCCAGTCGCATATGGCGGAGGCATCCGGTCTCTCGATCAAAGCGCGGAGCTCTTCAGGCGGGGCGTTGAAAAGATCGTACTCAACACGTCGGCTTGCGAGCAGCCGCGGCTCATTGCGGAGATCGCCGGCCGATTCGGATCGCAAAGTGTGGTGGTGTCGATCGACGCGCGGAAGAACTTCTGGGGACGAACAAAGGCCTATACGGATGGCGGTAAAAAAGAGTCTGCGTTCAACCCCGTCGAGCTCGCCATGAGCGTGGAGGGCCTGGGCGCGGGCGAAATCATGCTCACCTCCATTGAGCGCGATGGGACCTTCGAAGGTTACGATCTCGACTTGCTGCGCTCGGTAGCCGATAAGGTGGGTATCCCGGTGATTGGCAGCGGGGGGGCCGCAAGAATCGAGGATTTCGTGGAGGCGGTCGCGTCCGCAGGGTGCAGCGCCGTCGCTGCAGGGAGCATGTTCGTATTCGCTGCCAAGGGCGAGGGCGTGCTTATAACTTACCCCACGGAGAGCGAATTGCAGGAGAAATTCTGGAGCCGTGTCAGTCGATGAGAGTTCTCTAGCAGTGGCGGAAAAAGCCGAAAAACCGGTCCTGCGCATGTTCGAGCCCGCGGTCCTTCGTGTCTGTACAAAGACCGTAATGGACACTTCGGACCCGGATATCTCGTTTGACGAGCAAGGAGTCAGCAACTGGTGGCATGACTTCCACAGGATCCGCAAGACCCTGCCGGACGAGGCGCAGCAAGCCGAGTTGCTTGAACGTTCTCTGCGAATCATCAAGGAAGCCGGCAAGGGCAAACCGTTCGACTGCATCCTGGGACTCAGCGGCGGCGTCGACAGTTCTTACATGGCTTACCTGGCCAGGAAGTGGTCGCTGCGGCCGCTGATCGTTCACTTCGACAACGGCTGGAACGATGAGCTGGCGGTGCGCAACATCGAGCTGATCGTGAGAAAGCTTGGATTCCAGCTCCACACTTTCGTCATGCATTGGCCCGAGTTCCGCGATTTGCAGAGGGCATATTTCAAGGCCTCGGTCCTCGACCTCGAAATACCCACGGACCACATGATCTTCGGCGCTTTGCACAAGGTCGCGCTCGAGCATCGGATCAAGTACGTTTTGTCCGGAAACAATTTCGTCACGGAGTGGTTGCTGCCACCTGCGTGGTACTACTCGAAATTCGATCTGGAGAATATCAAGGGAATCCACCGTACTTTTGGGGAATTGCCGATGCGGCACCTGCCCAAGCTCGGTGTCTGGCAGCAGCTCTTCTATCAGAGGGTCAAAGTCATGCAGGACATCAAGATTCTTGACCTTGTCCCGTACCGAAAAACCGCGGCAATGAAATTGCTGGCTGACGAGTTCGGCTGGAAATATTACGGAGGAAAGCACTACGAGTCGGTGTTCACGAGGTTTTACCAGGGGTACATTCTTCCGACCAAATACGGCATCGACAAACGCAAGGCCCATCTTTCCAATCTGGTGTGCAACGGCGAGATGACCCGCCCGGGAGCGATGGAGGAATTGTCCAAACCAACTTACGAAGAAAGCAAACAGAAAGCTGACAAGCGCTACGTGGCCAAGAAACTGGGTTGGTCCGAGGACGAGTTTGACGAAATCCTCGAGCGGCCCCCGCGCCGTCACGAAGAGTTCGGCACGGACGCCCGTCAGCGCCGATTGGCTGACCTGACGATCAAGTATTGCCAGCCGTTTGCCAGATTCGGCCGGGCGATCCTTCGATCGTGAGGGTTGGAGGATTCGCGATGCGGGCTCGACTCAAGCTGATCCGCGGACGAACTTCGCGGATATTGCGCCAGGTTCTCACTCCGATCAGCCAGGATAAGCTGCGGTCCGCGCTGAATCGGCTTGTCGGCACCCCGCGCTCCTACCTGCTCGTGCACAGCGCCTTGGCGAGCTGCGGTCGCTTCACGTCCGGACCTGGGGGGGTGCTGCACGTACTGCGCGAGTATTGCGGGACGCTTTGCCTTCCGACGTACACCTATTGCTACCCCGACCCGGTCGGGGGCGCCGGGCCGCTGTTCGACCCGCACTCGACACCCTCGCAAATGGGCCTGCTGACCGAAACATTCAGAAAGGAGCGCGACGCCACCCGCAGCATTCATGCAACCCATTCACTGGCGATGTCCGGTCCTTTTGCCAAGGACATTTGTGCCGATCACTACCGGCAGGACGCCCCATGCGGAGTGCCTTCTCCTTTCGGCCGGTTGGTGCAGCGGCAGGCCTCCGTGTTGATGTTCGGCGTGTCGTTTCATTCGTATACTTTCTATCACACCGCTGAAGATGCGTCGGGCGGCGACTATGCGTATGAGAAGGGGGCGTGGGACCGGCTTCGGGTTATCGACGAAAATGGGCAGCAAAGGGACTGCTCGTCGAGACGCCAGACCCGCGATCCCCGTCGCTTTGCGGAATGCGGCGACCTTCTCGAACGGGCCGGCCTCGCGCACCGGGTCACACTCGGGCGCGGAACATTGCTGTTTGTACCCGACTGTTCGAAGGTCCATGACTTTCTGGTCGAGCGCTTGAGGCAGACTCCCGACTTTCTCTACCAGTCGTGCGCCAGAAGCCTGTCGTAACCAAATTTCGGGACTGTTGATGTTGAAGATAGGAATTGTCGGCACTGGCCTGATCGCAATCGAGCACGCAAAGGCGATTGCGATGATTCCTGGCCACGCGCGCTTGGTCGCGGCTGGCGACAAGGACCAAGGCAGGCTCCGCGAGTTCTGCTCGACTTTCGGCTTGAAGGACGCTTACGCCGATGCGTCGGCTCTTATTGCCGATCCGGAAGTCGGGCTTGTCTGCGTTGCAACGCCGCCATCCAGCCACGAAGCAATCGCCATCGCCGCGCTCGAGGCGGGGAAACACGTCTTTTGCGAAAAGCCGCTTGCGCACTCTCTCGCGAGCGCGATTCGCATGATGGAAGCCGGAAGGCGGCATCCCGGCCGGATGGCTGTGGGCTATCAACTGCGCTATGAGCCTTCCTTTCGTCGCCTGATCTGGCTTTGTGAAAACGAAGCGGTGGGAAAAATCAGGTCGGCAACAGTAGAAAGGCACAGCTACATACCGCATATGGACCAAGGCGCTGGAGCATGGTGGGGAAAGTGGAGTGTCGCCGGGGGCGGTGTCCTCATTACCCAGCTCATCCATGAGCTTGACCTTCTGTTGCTCGTCATGGGGCCGGCGCGGTCGGTCAGCGCGCGGATGGACACGAGGTATTCCGGAATCGAGTCGGAAGACTATGTCGAAGCCGAGGTCCGTTTCTCGGACGGGCGCGTCGCACGATGCGTTGTTTCGGTGAACTCCGGACGCTTGGGAGGCCGGGTCGAGCTGCTCGGAGCTAACGGTGCGCTGGGCTTGCCTTGGAAGTTCGCGCCCGAAGATCCAGTTGGAGGGCGCAAGACCCTGGCCAGGCTCGATGCGGCCTTGCCGGCTACCCGGCCGCAGTCCTCGTCGTATGGGGCGCGGGCACTACGCGCGGCGGCACGGCGACTTGGGGTGAGGCCAAAACCCGGGCTCACGCCACACGCGCTGTTCTACCTCGATATAGCCGAATGTATGGCCAAGGGGAAGCCACTTCCTGTCCCGCCGGGGGAAGCCTTTTGTTCGCTGGAACTCTGCATGGCCATATACGAATCAGCCATCACCGACAGCGTGATTGACCTGCCTCTGGGTCCCCGTAGCGCCGTATACGACGGTGTTACGAAAGACAGCTACGATGCGCGCAAATGTTCGCGAATCTCAACCAGGCCGCAAACCCCAGGTATGAAGACTGACGCAATCCGGCTGGGGCTGATCGGGCTCGATACTTCGCACGCGACCGCATTCGCAAAGATCTTGCACGATCCCCATGACCCCTTCCATATTCCCGGCGCCAGAATCGACGCCGCGTATCCGGGCGGATCGCCGGACATGGAGATCAGCGCCTCCCGCGTGGCGGGCTTTACGGCCGAGCTGAGAGGCAACTACGGAGTGCGCATCCTGGAAACACCTGAGAAAGTCGCGGACGCTTGCGACCTGGTATTCATTCTCGCCTCCGATGGACGCACGCATCCGTCGCTGTTCAGGGCCGTGGCCGGGCGGGGCAAGCCCGTATTTCTGGACAAACCTTTTGCGATTTCCACGCCTGACGCCAACGAAATTGCAGACGTCGCCCGCAATACGGGCACAAAGGTATTCGCGAGCTCGGCGTTCCGCTATGCCGACGGACTGGTGAGCGCGTTGAACGCAATCAAGGCAGCTGGGGAACGCGTGAAGACGTGCCGGATTCGCGCCTGGCTTCCCGTCCAGCAGACCCAGGGGCGATATTTCTGGTATGGGATACACGCCGCCGAGATGCTGTTCGCGTGCATGGGTACGGGGGTGTCGGAGGTACAGGTGTCGGCTGAAGCCGGGGAAGATCGCATTGCGGTCTGGCACGCCGACGGGAGAGAGTCTTCGATCCTGGGATCGAAAACCGATGGGCGGTTTGCCGTCAGACTCGAGACGGACAGGCGTCAAGTGGATGTCGACCTGGATTCGTCGATGGCGTCCTTGTCCGCCCGTATTCTCCGGAGTGCACTGGATGTGTTGACGCAGGGAGCATTTCCGCGGTTGTGGGGCGCGACACACGCGGGATCGGTTTCGGGAGATCGCCCGGGCCGCGGGCTGGATCCGACGCTGGCCGATACAGTCGAGATAGTGCGGTTTCTGGATGCTGCGCAGCGCAGTTTCGCAACGGGACAGAAGATTGCGGTCTAATTGGCAAGCCGCCGGGGGCTCGGATCAATGGCAGTTGTGAACTCAGTCAAGGCGCTCGCAGTGCGCCTGATTCGTCGCGCGCTTTCCATGGCGAATATCGAGCCGGCCTTCGCCAAGGCGCTGGTGCGCAAGCCGCCGCCCGTGCATGGCGGCCCGCGGGCGCGCCGATGGCCATGGCCGCGGAGACGCCATATAGGCAAGCTCGAGCGGCGCGCAGTTTTGCGGGTGATGGACAGGGAGATTCGCCACGGCGGCGCCATTGCCTACGGTGGCCTGGAACACAAAGCCTACTGCGATGCTTTCGTGAAATACCTCGGCGGGGATGGCTACGCTCACGCGGTAAATTCCGGCACCAATGCCGTCTATGTGGCGCTGCGCACCCTTGATCTCGAACCCGGCAGCGAGGTCGTCGTGCCCCCGATCACGGATCCCGGGGGCACGATGCCGGTCGCGCTGATGAATTGCATACCGATCCCGTCCGATTCCGATCCGGGGTCGCTGAACAGTTCCGCAGACCAGATCAGGCGCGTGCTCAGCGAGCGCACGGCGGCGATAGTGGTGGCGCACATCGCGGGGCATCCTGTGGACATGGACCCGATCATGGAACTGGCCGCAGAGCGCGGGATCCCGGTAGTGGAGGATTGCGCGCAGGCGCTCGGCGCGGTTTACAAGGGCCGCATGGCGGGATCGCTGGGGACGATCTCTGCGTTCTCCACCATGTTCGGCAAGCAGCACTGCACCGGCGGCCAGGGCGGGGTCGTGTACACAAGGAACACTTTGCTGTTCGCGAGGGCCAGGCAGATCGCCGACCGGGGCAAGCCTTATGGCGCGCTCGGCAGTACTCCCAACGTGACCGCTTCGCTGAATTTCAACCAGGACGAAATCAGCCTGGCCATAGGTCGGGTGCAACTCGAGAAGCTGCCCGGCGCCGTTCAGCTACGACGCGCTTTCGTTTCGCGCGTCACCGCCGGATTGGAAGGGCTGGAAGGAGTGTCAATAGCGGGGCCGCTTCCGGAGTGCCTCAATTCGCCCTGGTTTCTGATGATCCGCCTGGACACGGCGAAGCTGAACTGCAGCCCGACGGAGTTTGCCCTGGCGCTGCAAAAAGAGGGAATCGACGGTGTCCAGTCCGGTTACCCGGTCTATCCTACCGACCAGCCGTGGCATCGGGACGCCGTGGTCTACGGGACAAGCGGAATGCCCTGGTCATTGAACGCAAACCTGAAGCCGCGCAGTTTCGACTTGCCCAACGCCCGTGAGGCCAACCGGGCAATTGTGCGCGTCGATATCCACGAGTCGCTGGGCGCCGGCGAGGCACGGGACCTGGTGACGGCCGTAGGCAAGATCGTCCGGCATTACGGGGCGCGGTGAACACGAGCGCAATCGTGGAGAAAACGAAAACGGTGGTTGCCATCGTAACACCCACCAAGAATCGCCTAAAGCTGCTTTGCGAGGCAATGGATTCGGTGCGGCGCCAGACCTTCGGGGTTTGGGAGCACATCATCGTTGACGACGGGTCCGACGACGGCACGAAAGAAGAAGTCGCAAGGCGCGCCGCCGATGATCCGCGCATCCGCTACATTCAGCGGACCGGCGATCGGGCTGGCGCCAACATCTGTCGCAATATCGGGATCCGCAGCAGCAGCGCCGGCCTCGTCACGTTTCTTGACTCGGACGATCTGATCCGGCCGCAGTTTCTGGATCGGCGCGTTCAATTCATGGGGCGGAATACGGATCTTGATTTTGCGGTTTTCAGGGCCGGCGTTTTTAAAACCTCGATCGACGATCTGGGACGGACCTATCACTTCCAGGATCCGGGTGATGACCTGCTGCGTTTTCTCTCGCTCGAGTGTGTGTGGGAGATATCGGGTCCCGTCTGGCGCCGTGGGTTTCTCGAAAAGATCGGCGGCTTTGATGAGTCTCTGCTCAGCATGCAGGACCTGGAGCTTCACGTGCGCGCCATCTCGGCTCGTGGCAAATACGTTTGTGTTCCTGAAACCGACCACGACATACGCAGTCGCGAGGCCGGAACAAGCACCAGCGGGCGGCATTTTGCAGATCCGCTCTACATTCGTGCGGCGGAAGGCACTCCCGCAAAGTTGCTGGCCTCGGTCAACAGCGGCGGCCTGCTCACCTGGAGCCGGCAGCGGGCGCTGATGGGTCTTGCATTTGGGGTGGCGGAATCCTGGGCCCGCTCTGGCCAGGTCGGGAACGCGGTGCGGGCCTGGAGTCGGGGCAGCGAGCAGCAAGGAACGCCTTGGTACCTGTACTTGCAGGGCTGCCTCGTGCTCTTTGCGCTGCGGATAGATCAAGTGGAAGGAGGTTTTTTTTCGCGTCTGGCCATCAAATGGAAGGGCTGGGTCAGGTTCAGGCAGGAGCCCGCGCTGCTCGAGGCACGGACCGACGTCGCAAGTCCGGCCTCGGATGATGCTTCCGTCGGCCCGGATTTGAGAACATGAACTACCGCGGTCTCTTTCGCATGCGTAGGCTGCGCCGCAAAATCCTGAACCTAGACGCGCGCATGCGAGACGACTATCTGCTTTCGAGCCGGGAGCCGAAATTGCAAATTGGCGGCGGCTGGCGATTGCTCGATGGCTGGCTGAATACGGATATCGATCTCGTGCCTGACGTCATGTTCATGGATGCGACCCGGTCATTTCCATTTGAGGACAACTTGTTCCAGTTCGTATTCTCGGAACACATGATCGAGCACGTTCACTATGAAAAGGCAGTCTCAATGCTGCGGGAGTGCCACCGCGTCATGAGAAAAGGAGGCGTAATTCGCGTTGTTACACCCGATCTTTCCTCAATTGTCGGGCTCTATCGCGGAAACCTTTCGGAGATTCAGCAGAGCTACCTTTCCTGGTTCTGCGCAACCTTCGTCCAGGGGGAATACCCGCAATCAGCCGTCGCGGTGATCAATGCGCACTTTCGGTTGTGGGGGCATCAGTTCATTTATGATGAAGAGACTCTGACGGCCGCAATGAGCGGGGCAGGCTTTAGCGAGGTCACAAGATGTTCGCTGGGGAAAAGCGACTATTCGATGCTGAGGAGTCTGGAGAATGAGGGACGCTATCCCCCGGGGCTGCTCGACTTTGAAAGCGTCGCACTCGAGGGAACAAAATAGCGGGCAGTTGGGGGATGAGCCGATGGGGATAAGCCTGAGGTTACGCGACAAGTGAGCAAGCACGACCACGGTGTCGACTGTGTTTATCTGGCGGCGTGCTCGCGCGATGCGCGTCTTACGCGCATTTGTGTGGCCA
>JANMXB010000166.1:0-4611 GCA_031380765.1 Pseudomonadota bacterium
ACGAAGAATTTTGGCGGCTTCACGGCCGTCAACGGCGTGTCTTTCGAGCTGGCCGAGGGCGAGATCCTCGGCCTGATCGGCCCCAACGGCTCGGGCAAAAGCACGACCTTCAACCTGATCGCCGGGGCGCTGCCGCCGACGGCGGGCTCGATCGAATTTCTCGGACGCGACATCACCGGAACGCACGCAAGCAAGGTCGCGCACCTCGGCATCGGCCGCACCTATCAGATCCCGCGCCCGTTCCGCAAACTCTCCCTCATGGAGAACGTTGCGCTCGCCGCCTATTACGGCCAGGCCGAGCGTCCGACGCGGGACAAGGCGTGGTCGCAGGCGAAAGAGGCGCTCGCACTGGTCAACCTGCCTTCCAGCGATGCCGCGCGCGTGGATGGGCTGGGCGCGGCGGGCCTGAAGAAGCTCGAGCTTGCGCGCGCGTTGGCGACGCAGCCCAGGCTGCTGCTTGCCGACGAGAGCCTCGGCGGCCTGGACGAATCCGAGATGAACCAGGCGGCCGACATGCTCGCGATGATCCGCGACAAGCGCGGCGTGACCATCATCTGGGTCGAGCACATCATGGGCGCGCTGATGCGCGTGGTCGACCGTTGCGTGGTCCTCGATCACGGCGAGGTGATCGCCGAAGGCAAGCCCTCCAGCGTGGCGCATGACCCGAAGGTGGTCGAGGTGTACCTGGGCACGGACGCCGAGGAAGTCCAGCAGGCCGTGGCCGCGAGGAACGGTTGATGGCGGCGCCGATGTTGCGTGTCGAAGACGTTTGCGCCGGTTACGCCGCTTTTCAGGCGCTCTTCGGCGTGAGCCTCGAAGTGAGCGCGGGCGAATCGGTGGCGGTCATCGGACCCAACGGCGCGGGCAAGACGACGCTGCTGCGCGCGATCTCCAAGCTCATCGGTATCACGGGCGGCGACATTGCCATGGAAGGGCGTTCGCTCAAAGCGGTTCCCGCGCACGAAGTGATCGGCTACGGCATTGCGCAGGTACCGGAGAACCGCAGGCTGTTTCCCCGGCTTACGGTCGAGGAGAACATGAAGATGGGCGGTTTTCTCCCCTCTGCGCGATCCCGTTATGCAGAGCGCCTGGCCTATGTCTACTCGCTCTTTCCGCGCATGAAGGAGCGGCGCGGCCAGCTCGCCGGCACGCTCTCGGGCGGCGAGCAGCAGATGTGCGCGATCGGGCGCGCGCTCATGTCGGGGCCCAAGCTGCTGCTGCTGGACGAGCCCTCGGCGGGCCTTGCGCCGGTGGTGGTGCAGTCGATTTTCGAGATGGTCAGGCGCATCTGCGCCGAAGGCTACACGGTGCTCATCGTCGAGCAGAATATCCGCCAGGTGCTCAAGGTGGTCGACCGCGCGTACCTGCTGGACACGGGCCGCATCAAGCAAAGCGGCCCGGCCGCCGAGCTGCTCGCCTCCAATGAAATCCGCAGGACCTACCTCGGCATATAAATGGACATGAACAGGGGGCAGGCCCCCCGTACCCCCCAATGAGCGAGTTTTTCGACATCTTCCTGCTCGAATCGGTGCTCAACGGCCTTCTCCTTGGCGGGCTGCTCGCGCGGTTGTCGCTGGGCCTCAACCTCATCTTCGGCGTGATCGACGTGGTGTGGATCTGCTACGCCGAGCTCATCATGGTCGGCATGTATGCGGTGTATTACTTCCACGTCGTGTTCGGCTGGCCGCTCGTCCTCGCGATGCTCATGGGCGTGCTGATCGTGGCCGCCGCCGGCGCGGCGCTGCACTATTTCGTCATCCGCCCGGTGCTTGCCGCCGAGCCGATCAACCAGCTGCTGGTCACCGGCGGCGTGCTGTTTTTTCTGCAGGCCGCCGCCACGCTCGCTTTCGGCATCGAGTTCAAGAACCTCGGCGTGACCTTCCCGCCCATCGTGGTCGGCGATATTTCCTTCTCGATGCCGCGCCTCATCGCATTTGGCGTGGCGCTGGCCGGCATGCTCGGGATGTACCTTTTTCTCACGCGCACGTACATCGGCACCGCGATCCGCGCCATCAGCCAGGACCGCGCGATCATGCCGCTCATGGGCGTGAACCCGGACCGCATCTTCCTCGTCACCTCGGCCCTCGGCGGCGGTCTCGCGGGCCTGGGCGCGTGCCTGCTGGTGCTGCAATACGACATCCATCCCGCCATCGGCCTGTCGTTCGGGCCGATCACGTTCCTGATCTGCGTGCTCGGCGGCCTGGGCAACATGGTCGGCGGGTTCATCGCCGCTTTCATCTTCGCGCAGTTCATTTCGGTCGGCGGGTTCTTCTTTGCGATCGAATGGGGTTACGTGATCGCGTTCCTGTTCTTCATCGGCATGATGTTCCTGCGGCCGCAGGGCATCCTGGGGGGCAAGTGAGATGAGGCAGGAAATGGGCAAAACCGCGCCCTGGCTGGGCCTGGCGGTGCTGGCCGCGGCGCCGTTTTCGGGCATCGGCAACTATCCGCTGCACCTGCTGATCATGGTGCTGCTCTGGGGCTATATCTATACGAGCTGGTCGATCATGGGGCGCCTGGGCATGGTGAGCTTCGGCCACGGCGCGTTCCTCGGGATTGGCGCCTATGTGGTGGTGATGGGCTGGAACAGCTACGGCCTGTCGCCCTGGTTCGGGCTGCCGGTGGCGCTCGCGCTCACGGCGATGGTCGCTTTCCTCATCGGCTACCCGTGTTTCCGCTACAAGATCGTCGGGCACTACTTTGCGCTCGTCACTCTCGCCCTGTCGGAAGTCACGCGCCTCATCATCGTCGCGCTGCGCGACCAGACCGGCGGCTCGCTGGGGGCGACGCCGAAGACCGCGCTCGCGGACGCCGCGTATTCCCTGACTGCGCTGCAGTTCTCCAACAAGCTGGTGTGGTTCTACGTGGTCCTGGTCTTCTGGCTCGCGGGGCTGTGGATCTGGAGGAAGGTCGACCGGAGCATGGGGCGCCTCGCGCTCGAGGCCATCAGCCAGGAGGAAGATGCGGCCGCTTCGATCGGCATCAACGTCACGCGGCTCAAGCTCGGCGTGACCCTGATCTCGGCGTTGATGACGTGCGTTGGCGGCGCGCTTTACGCGCAGTACCAGCTTTACGTGAACCCGGAGACGGTGTCCGGCATCGGCATCAGCCTGCAGATGGTGTTCGGCGTGATTGCGGGCGGCATGTACGTGAGGCTGGGGCCGACCGTGGGCGCGGCATTCACGATTCTGCTGGCCGAAGGGCTGCGGCTGGGATTCGGCAACAAGTACCACGCGCTCGATTCGACTGTATACGGGCTCATGCTGGTGCTCTTCATCATCTACATGCCCAAGGGGATTCTGGGGGCGGCGAGCGAGGCGCTGGAGCGGAAGAACCCGAAGGTCGCGGCGGCGTAGTCATTCGGCGTACAATCCTCGCGACGTGATCCTCCGGTACGACGCAATGTCAGCCCTATCCGAAGTCATCGAACAGCCGTTGAGCCGGGAGGTCCTGGCGCAGCGGTTTCGCGAGCTTTGCGATGACCCCCGCTTTGCCAACCTGCCGGGAAAGGTCGAACTCGATGCCTGGGGAAGAATCATCATGAGCCCGGCGAACAATCAGCATGGCCTGGTCCAGGCGAGGCTCGCAGAGTTGCTACGGCAGGCCCTCGGAGGCGCCGCGCTCGTGGAAGCCTCCATCAGCACCAATCCCGATCTGCGCGTCGCCGACGTTGCGTGGGCCTCGGACGAATTCATGCGCGGGCACGCGCAGGAAACGCCGTTCATGGTTGCGCCGGAGATTTGCATCGAGGTGGCCTCGCCGTCCAACTCTGCGCGGGAGCTTGGGGAAAAGGTCGCCGCTTATCTGGCCATGGGAGCGACCGAAGCGTGGATAGTCTATCCGCAGACCAGGCGCGTCGAGTTCTTCGGAGCGGCGGGCCCGCTATCGCGCACGGCGTTCGCGGTGAATCTCGATCCATTGTTCGATTGACCGGCCTTAAGCGGCTCTTCCGGAAAGGCGCGGCCGCATGACTCCAGGGCTGCTCGACGGACTCACCGTGCTCGACTTCACGCGCGTGCTGGCGGGGCCGTATTGCACGCGCCTGCTTGCCGACCTCGGTGCGCGCGTGATCAAGGTCGAGCGGCCGGTGGAAGGGGATGACACGCGGGCTTTCTACCTCCAGCTCGAAGAGGGGCGCAAAGACCAGAGCAGCTACTTCGTGCGATTCAACGCGGGCAAGGAGAGCATCGCCATCGACCTTGCCCATCCCGAAGCGCGCTCCGTGGTGCTGGATCTGGCGCGCGAATCGGACGTGCTGATCGAGAATTTCGTGCCCGGGGTCATGGCGCGCCATGGCCTTGGCTACGATGCGGTCCGCGCAGCGAATCCTTCGATCGTCTACTGCTCCATCTCGGGCTATGGCCAGACCGGCCCGCTGCGCGACCGCCCGGCCTTCGCCCACCTGATCAACGCCGCCTCGGGTGCGATGGACCTCGACCGCCAGGGCGAGCCCGAGCCGCGCGTGGCCTACCTGCAATCGGCGGATGCGCTTGCCGGCGTGCACGCGTTCGGCCTGGTGCTCGCCGCGGTCCACCGCCGCGAGCGCACCGGGCAGGGCGCGTACCTGGATGTCTCGATGCTGCAGTCGCTCTGGGGTGCGGAAGACATCGG
>JANMXB010000177.1:0-2610 GCA_031380765.1 Pseudomonadota bacterium
CGTCGCATTCGGCGCGCTCGGCGCCCTTTCCGGACCGCCGCTCGGCCTGACCGTGGCGCTCCTCATGACGATCCCTTTCCTGTCGTCCTACTCGATCGTCATCGTCGCGCAGGGACGCGCGCTGTTCCCGGACCGGCTCGCCGGGCGCGGCGTGACCACCGTGAACATGGCGCAGGTGGTGGGCGCAACCGTTCTTCCCGCGGTGACGGGATATATCGTCGGGGAGATCGCCGGAGCGGGCGCCGGCGCGACAGTGCCCGAGATCGCGTACCGCGCGGTGTTCGCGACGCTCGCGGCCGGCAGCCTCATCGGGCTGATCGCCTATCTGCGCTCGAGGGACAGCCGTACGCGGAGTTGATCGTAGACATATAATATATCGGTACCGGTATACGAATTGCCATAACAACGGCTCCTGGAGCCGATCTATGAAATACAATATTTACAATTCTCGCAATCCTGGTCATCACCCAAGTGCGGGGTTGGGTAAGTCCGGATGCCGGCTGAATGAAAGGTTAGGGTTCGGCTAAATAAAAGGTTGGGGGACCGCTGGGTTCGCCGAAATCAGGATGCGGCCGAGACAGCCAGCCGCGGACTCGAGTTTTCGGACGAGAACGTACCGGTACCGGTACACGAATTACCCGGAGTTCCGCTCCTGTAGCCGATCTAATGAAGTGAATCCTCGCAATTCATACACTGCCGCCCGGCGAGGAATAGAATACCGCACACGCAAACACCAGGAGACATTCAAAATGGACACCGGCAACACCGCGCTTCAACTTCAATCGCTAGTGAAAAAAAGCGGCGAACTCGAGCTTTCCCTCGCGCGCGTCCCCGTCCCGGTGCCGCAGCCGGACGAGGTGGTCGTGCGCGTCGAAGCCTCCCCGATCAATCCCTCGGACCTGGGGCTCCTCCTCGGCGCGGCGGACATGTCCACGGCAAAACAAACCGGCACGGCGGCGCAGCCCGTCGTGACGGCGCGGATTCCGGAGTCCCTGATGAAGGCCATGGCCGGCCGCATTGACCAATCCATGCCGGTCGGCAACGAAGGCGCGGGCGTGGTGGTGAGCGCGGGAAACTCCCCCGAGGCCCAGGCGCTGCTGGGAAAGACTGTCGCCATTCTCGGCGGCGCGATGTACCAGCAGTACCGGTGCCTGAAGGCCAAGCAATGCCTGCCCTTGCCCGCGGGCACGCGCACGGCCGACGGCGCCTCGTGCTTCGTCAACCCGCTGACCTCGCAGGGCATGGTCGAGACCATGCGCATGGAGGGCCACAAGGCGCTGGTCCACACCGCGGCAGCCTCGAACCTCGGCCAGATGCTCAACAGAATCTGCATCGCCGACAAGGTTGCGCTGGTGAACATCGTGCGTACGAAGGAACAGGAGGATCTGCTCAGGAAGCTGGGCGCGGCCCATATATGCAACTCGGATGCCCCGACGTTCATGGAGGATCTGACCGAGTCCCTTGCGGCCACTGGAGCCACGCTGGCCTTCGACGCGATCGGCGGCGGCAAACTGGCCGGGCAGATCCTCACCTGCATGGAGACCGCGATCAATCGCACCGCCAAGGAATACAGCCGCTACGGGTCGACCACCCATAAGCAGGTCTATATCTACGGCGGGTTGGACACCGGCCCCACTGTGCTCAATCGCGGCTTCGGCATGGCCTGGGGCGTCGGCGGCTGGCTGCTGACGCCTTTCCTGCAGAAGATCGGCAATCCGGCCGCGCAAAAACTGCGCGAGCGGGTGGTCGCCGAGCTGAAGACGACTTTCGCCAGCCACTACACGAAAGAGATTTCGCTGGCCGAGGCGCTGAAGCTGGAGGAGATCGCCGTGTACGGAAAGCGCTCGACGGGTGCGAAGTACCTGGTCAACCCGAACAAGGGCGTCTAGGCCCGTTCCACCGCATCTTGAGTCCCGCTGCCTGCTTGCGCTTGTCGCCACCGCAAACCAGGGCGATTACCGTCCTACCGTCGCGAAGTACCTGATCAATCCGAACAAGGGCATCCAGGCCCAATCAATTCGGAGTTAAAGCGTGCCGGAGAGATCGATTGCCAGGCCGGGAAGAGCCGCGATCGGCGTGACGCCGGGCCGCTCCGTGGCCGAAATGTCGGCGTACGCGCCGCCGCCCGGCCCGCGGTGAAAATGCACCAGCGCGTTCTCCAGATCGATCACCCAGACTTCCGGGATGCCGTGGCGCGCGTAGAGCGGCACCTTGACCCGCCGGTCCAGGCGCTGCGTCGTGTCGGCAACCTCGACGAGGAGCAGCACGTCCGCCGCGCCCGGCAACGCGTCGCGGTAATAATCCGCGCGCGGCTTCAGCAAGGCCAAATCCGGCTCGGGCTCGGAAAGATCGCCCAGGCGCACCGGCCCCTGAATCTGCACGATCGCCCTTTCCCCCACCACCGACACGAACAGACGGTTCAGCCGGTTGACCACGCTCGCGTGCCGGCTTCCAATGGGCGCCATGTCGAGAATCTCCCCTTCGATCAACTCGGTCCTGGCATCCGCCGCGAGCACGCCTGCCTCTCCCATGCGATGGTAATCCTCCGCCGTGATGCGGTGCTTCATTCCCGGAAACTCTTCCAGCAGGCCCATCGCTTTGTCCTGACGG
>JANMXB010000201.1:0-1920 GCA_031380765.1 Pseudomonadota bacterium
CACGCCCTCCACGATCATTACCGACGCGGTATAGGCGCCCGCGCCGACGAAGGCCGCATGGCCGAACGAAATCATGCCGCCATAGCCAAGCACGAGGTTCAGGCTGGTCGCCGCCAGCGCGTAGATGAGGATCCGGCTGGCCATCGTCACGTAATAGACCTGGTCCAGGGATTGCATCGCAAAAGGAAACGCCACCGCGACGAGCAGGAGGACACATACAAGGGCGCGGTGCATTGCCCTAGCCCCGCGCCGGGAAGAGGCCCTGCGGGCGCCAGAACAACACGCCGGCCATAAGGACGTAGATGAGGATGGACGCGAGCGCGGGGCCGATTGCGCCGGCGAACGCGGGCGTCAGGAATTCCCGCAGGATCGCGGGCAGGAAGGCACGGCCCATGGTGTCGACCATGCCGACCAGGATCGATCCGACCAAAGCCCCGCGGATTGAGCCGATGCCGCCGATCACGATTACCACGAACGCGAGGATCAGGATGTTTTCGCCCATGCCGACCTGCACGGCGAAGATCGGCCCGAGCATCGCGCCCGCAATCGCGCAGAGCGCGGCGCCGAACCCGAACACCAGGGTGAACAGCTTCTTGATGTCCACGCCCATCGCAAGCGCCATCTCGCGGTTCGACGCTCCCGCGCGCACGAGCATGCCGACGCGGGTCTTCGCGACCACGAAATACAGCAGCACCGCGACCGCGAGGCCGACGCCGATGATGAGCATCCGGTAGGCTGAATAGGGCATGCCGGGAACCAGTTGCACCGGGCCGGAGAGCGCTTCGGGCGCGGACAGCGGCATGTCCGAACCCCAGATCATGCGCACCAGTTCATTGATGATCAGGATCAGCGCGAAGGTCGCGAGGACTTGCGACAGGTGATCGCGCGCATACAGCCTGCGCAGGATCGCCATCTCGAGCAGCATGCCGACGATCGCGGCCGCGGGAATAGCGAGCAGCACGCCCAGCGCAAAGGAGCCGGTCGCCTGCACGAGCGTGGCGGCGAGGAAAGCGCCCACCATGTAGAGCGAGCCGTGCGCGAGGTTGATCATGTCCATGATCCCGAACACCAGCGTGAGGCCGGCGGCGAGCAGGAACAGCATCAGGCCGAACTGCAGGCCGTTCAGCGACTGCTCGAGGATCAGGATCGCGGACATGGCGGAAACAAAAAAGGGCGGGGCTTGCGCTCCGCCCATGTTTCAGCGGGGAGGTCTGAGGAGGGGCGGCAGCCCCTCTTCTCGTCTCGTCACTTCATCCCGCATTCTTGGACGTAGGCATCGCCGTGATCCTTGAAGACGGTCGATATCGTCTTGTTGACGAGGCGCCCCTGCGAGTCCTTGCCGATGACGCGCAGGTAGTAGTTCTGGATCGGATACTGGTTGGTGTTCAGCTTGAACGGGCCGTGGGTGGACTCGAATTTGGCTGTCTTGAGCGCCCTCCTCAGCGCTTCCTTGTCCTCGATCCTGCCCTTCACGTCGCGCACCGCGGAATCGATCAGCAGCGCGGTGTCGTAGCCCTGCGACGCGAATACCGAGGGCAGGCGCTTGTACTCCTTCTCGAACTCGGCGACGAATTTCCGGTTGGCCGGGTTGTCGAGGTCGAGCGCCCAGTGCGAGGTGTCGAAGATGCCCAGCATGGTGTCGCCCACGCCGCGGATCACGTCCTGGTCCGAGCCGAAGCCCGGCGTGATGAGCTGGATGTCCTTGGACAGGCCGGCGCCTACAAACTGCTTGATGAAATTGATGCCCATGCCGCCGGGCAGGAAGATGTACAGGGCATCCGGCTTGGCCGCTCTCACCTGGGCGAGCTCGGCCGCGTAGTCGAGCTGGCCGAGCTTGGTGTAGACCTCTTCGGCTATCCTGCCCTTGTAGAAGCGCTTGAAGCCGGCGAGCGAATCCTTGCCCGCCTGGTAGTTCGGCGC
>JANMXB010000215.1:0-1668 GCA_031380765.1 Pseudomonadota bacterium
CCGTGCCGATCCGCCTGATGAGGACCAGGCCGGGCGATTCTTCGCTCGCCGGGCGCTTATCGCGCGAAGTCGACGGCGAGGTTCTTTTCGACGCGCCTTCGCGCGGACGCTATTCGACCGACGCGTCGATCTACCAGATCGAGCCTGTCGGCGTGGTGGTGCCGCGCACGCCAGAGGCGGCGCGCATCGCCATCCAGATCGCGGTTGCCGAAGGAGTGCCTGTCTTGCCGCGGGGCGCCGGCACTTCGCAATGCGGTCAGACCGTCGGCGCGGCCCTGATCATCGACAATTCGAAGTACCTGAACAAGGTCGTGGAGGTCGACGCCAAAGCGCGCACGGCGCTGGTGCAGCCCGGCGTGGTGCTCGATCAGCTCAACGCGCAGCTCAAAGCCCACAAGCTCTGGTATCCGGTCGACGTTTCGACGAGCGCCCAGGCAACTCTCGGCGGCATGGCGGGCAACAACTCGTGCGGCTCGCGCTCGATCACGTACGGCAACATGGTGCACAACGTGCTCGCGATCGACGCGCTGCTTGCGACGGGAGAGCGCTACCGCTTCGGGCGCATGGCCGACCGCACGGGACCGCCGGGCTACGTCGCGCTGCTCGACAAGTTCGCTGCGCTGTACGCGCGCGACAAGGATGAAATCGAAGCCCGCTTTCCAAAACTTCTGCGCAAGGTCGCCGGCTACAACCTCGATCACCTCGGGCCGCCGCACGCCAACGCAGCGCACCTGCTGGTGGGGTCGGAGGGCACGCTTGCCTACTTCGAACAGCTCCTGCTCAGGCTGACGCCGCTGCCGGCCCACAAGACGCTGGGCGTCGTGCACTTTCCGAAGTTCCATACCGCCATGGATTCGGCCCGGCACATCGTCAAGCTTGGGCCGACCGCCGTGGAGCTGGTCGATCGCACGATGATCGGCCTCGCGCGCGATATCCGGGCCTTCCGCAAGACCGTGGCTGCGGTGATCAAAGGCGAGCCCGACGCGGTGCTGCTGGTCGAATTCTCCGGTGAGGATCACGCCGAACAGGTAGCGAAGATCAAACAGCTGGTGATGCTGATGGGCGACCTCGGCCTGCCCGGCAGCGTGGTGGAGGTCATCGACCCGAAGCTGCAGAAGGACTTCTGGGAAGTGAGGAAGGCGGGTCTCAATATCATGATGTCGATGAAAGGCGACGGCAAACCCGTGTCCTTCATCGAAGACTGCGCCGTGCCCCTGGAACACCTCGCCGAATATACCGACAGGCTTACCCAGGTGTTTCGCAAGCACGGCACCGAAGGCACCTGGTACGCCCATGCGTCGGTCGGCACTTTGCATGTGCGGCCGATCCTCGACATGCGCGCATCTGGTCCCACGGGGGGCGCGCAGAAGATGCGCGCCATCGCGGAAGAGGCCTGCGCGCTGGTCAAGCAGTACAAAGGCGCGTACTCGGGCGAGCACGGCGACGGGCTCGTGCGCTCCGAGTGGATTGCGCCGTTCTTCGGCCCGCGGCTCACGGCAAGCCTGGCCGAGATCAAGGGTTGGCTCGATCCCGCCGGACTCATGAATCCGGGCAAGATCGTGACTCCCCCGAAGATGGACGACCGGACGCTGTTTCGCTACAAACCGGGTTACATGGCCACGGTGCCCGCCACGGTGCTCGACTGGAGCGAGTGGGGCGGCCTGGATA
>JANMXB010000227.1:0-3483 GCA_031380765.1 Pseudomonadota bacterium
GCCGCCCGAACCTTCTTGTCGCCGATCGATTCGACCCAGTCGCGGTATGGATACCGACCCTCCGTCGTTCGATAGTGGAGGATCGTCACATCGGCCATCATTCTGATTGTAGCTTATAAGCGTCAGGTCGTCAAGCCAGAACCGACACCCGAACCGCGCTTCATCGCAAGAATCTTGGCGCCGGTCCGTATCGCGTCGATGTGACCGCCCAGAACTGCGTCATCTTTTTGGGCTCCCGTATTCGTCAACGGTCATTTGCCGAGCCTCGAAGCAACTATGCCACTTTGTCTGGCGTGACCCATCTTGAACGCTCACCCAGCAAACCAGGGGGAAAAGATCAGGTTTCACGTCAGCGCCGGGTACGCCCTTTGATAGGCCGATAACGGCTCAAGACATCGCCTGGCACACCTGGGCGATAAGTTGCCGATTAGTGGAAGCGTTGGTGGGATTTTTGTAGAGGTTACGAAAAATCGAATGCAGCTGTGTAGTTTGGCGGAGAGGGTGGGATTCGAACCCACGTTACGTTGCCGTAAACCAGATTTCGAGTCTGGCGCATTCGACCACTCTGCCACCTCTCCGGTATGCCGAACGATTCGGGCCGAATTTTAGCAGGTAGGCTGCTGCGTCGCAGCGAGGACGCTAGGCGCGCGAGATCGTTTCGCGCCCTCCCATGTAAGGGCGCAGCGCCGCTGGAATCGTCACGCTCCCGTCCGCGTTCTGGCAATTCTCGAGGATCGCGACCAGCGTGCGCCCGACCGCAAGACCCGATCCGTTCAGGGTGTGCACGAGTTCGGGCTTGCTTTTTTCGTTGCGGTAGCGGGCCCGCATGCGCCGCGCCTGGAATGCCTCGAAATTCGAGCAGGAGGAAATCTCGCGGTAAGTGTCCTGCGCCGGCAGCCAAACCTCGATGTCATAGGTTTTGGCCGACGAGAATCCGGTGTCTCCGGTGCAAAGCACCACCGTCCGATAGGGCAGCTCGAGCATCTTCAGGATGGCTTCCGCGTGGGCCGTCAGCTCCTCGTGGCGCTGGTATGACTCCTCGGGACGCACGATCTGCACCAGCTCCACCTTGTCGAACTGGTGCTGGCGGATCATGCCGCGGGTGTCCTTGCCGTACGATCCGGCTTCCGACCGAAAGCACGGCGTATGGCACACGTACCGGAGTGGCAGGCGGTCGAGCGCGACGATTTCATCGCGCACGAAATTGGTCACGGGAACTTCCGCGGTCGGGATGAGATAGAGGTCGCGGCCGTCGATCTTGAACAGGTCGTCTTTGAACTTCGCGAAACTGGTGACACCGTCGGCGCATTCGGACGTCACCATGTAAGGCACGCAGACCTCGGTGTAACCATGGTCGCGCGTATGCACATCCAGCATCAGCTGTGCAATCGAGCGGTGAAGCCGCGCGATATCGCCTTTCATGACCGAAAAGCGCGCGCCGGCAAGCTTGGTTGCGGTGTCGAAATCGAGCTGTCCCAGGCCGGTGCCGATGTCGACATGGTCCTTGACCGCGAAATCGAAAGTGCGCGGCGTGCCCCAGCGGCGGACTTCGACATTGTCTTCCGCGCTTTTTCCGGCAGGAACGCTGGCGTGCGGGAGGTTGGGAATAACAGAGAGGAATTCCTGCTGGCGTTTCTGCACGTCCGCGACGCGCGCTTCGAGCGAACCGAGTTCGGAATTGATTGCGCCGCCTTCGGCCATCAACGCTGCCGCGTCCTCTCCCCGGGCTTTGGCTTGGCCGATTTTCTTCGCATGGGCGTTACGTGCCGCCTGAAGTTCCTGGGCGCGCCCCTGCGAGTCCTTGCGCTCGGCTTCGAGCGCCAGAAACGCATCCCGATCGAATGCGAAGCCGCGATCGGCGAGCCTCGCGGCGACGGCGTCGAGGTTGGTGCGCAGCTGCTGGATATCTAGCATTTTAGATTGATTTGTATATACAAACTGTCTGTAGATCGGCTCCTGGAGCCGTTTTATGGAAACGAATGTTACGAATTTCGGCGCTTTTGGGCATCCAGGGAGCGCAGGTAGTCCAGTTTCTCGCGGATCCTGCCTTCCAGTCCCCGGTCGGTCGGGGCATACCATTCGACCTCGGGCATGCCGTCGGGAAAGTAGTTCTCGCCTGCCGCATATGCACCGTCTTCCTCGTGGGCATAGCGGTATTCCTTGCCATAACCGAGATCCTTCATCAGGCGCGTCGGCGCGTTTCTCAGCCGCAGCGGCACCGGACGCGTCTGGTCGCCGGATACGAACGCGCGGGCCGCATTATAGGCCGTGTAGACCGCGTTCGACTTGGCCGCGCAGGCGAGATAGATGACCGCTTCGGCGAGCGCAAGCTCTCCTTCCGGCGAGCCCAGCCGCTCGAAGGTCTCGCACGCGTCGAGCGCGAGGCGCAGCGCGCGCGGGTCAGCCAGGCCTATGTCCTCCGCCGCCATGCGCACGATCCGCCTGCCCAGGTACAACGGCGCGGCGCCACCATCGAGCATGCGCACGAACCAGTACAGCGCGGCATCGGGGTTCGAGCCGCGCACCGATTTGTGCAACGCCGAGATCTGGTCGTAGAACTGCTCGCCGCCCTTGTCGAAGCGGCGCAGGTTTTGGGCGAGAGTTTTGTCGACGAATTGCGCGTCCACGCCGGCCACCGCGGCGGTTTGCGCGGCTGTGGCAAGAATTTCGATCGCGTTCAGCAGTCGCCGCGCATCGCCATCCGCAAAGCCCACGACCCGGTCGCGCGCTGCCGCCTCGACGCCAACTCCTGGCAGGACGCGTTCGACCCCCCGATCGAACAACGTGGCCAGGTCCGCATCCGACAGGCTCTCGAGCACATACACGCTCGCGCGGGAAAGGAGCGCGCTGTTCACTTCGAACGAAGGATTCTCCGTGGTCGCGCCGATGAACGTGATCAGTCCCTTTTCGACATACGGCAGGAACGCGTCCTGCTGCGCCTTGTTGAACCGATGCACCTCATCGACGAACAGGATCGTGTGACGGCCGCTGCGCTCCAGCTCGTTCTGCGCGGCCTGCATCGCCTCGCGAATGTCCTTGACGCCGGAAAACACTGCCGACAAGGCGACGAATTGCGCATCGAAAGCCTTGGCCATGAGGCGCGCAAGGGTCGTCTTGCCCACGCCGGGCGGACCCCACAGGATCATCGAATGGGCCTTGCCGGACCCGAAAGCGAGCCTCAGCGGCTTGCCCGGACCGAGCAGGTGCTGCTGGCCGACCACTTCGTCGATCGAAGCGGGCCGCAGCAATTCCGCCAGCGGCGCCGCCGGGACCGCGGGCGCGAAAAGGTCCGCCACTCGCCGGCGCCTATTGGCCCAGCAGGTCGGCGCCCTTGGGCGGCGTAAATCGGAAAGTCGCCGGATCGAGCTTCGGGTTTCGCTCGAAGTTGGTAAAACGCAGCCGGGTGGTCTGGCCGAACTGGTCGACGAGCTCCATCGCATCGATGCCCGACGCCCCGAACCCCATCCTGATGCGCTCGAAACC
>JANMXB010000238.1:0-3094 GCA_031380765.1 Pseudomonadota bacterium
GGGCTTACCACGCTGCGCAACCGCCACGTGAGCTTCATCCGCGACCACCGGGCGCTGTTGCGCTTTCGCGGCAAGGGCGGCGCAGAGCACGAGGTCGTGGTCGACGACCGGCGCATCGTAAGGATCGTTCGCCACTGCCAGGATCTGCCGGGCCAGCTTCTTTTCCAGTACGTCGATGACGCCGGCGAACGCCATCCGATCGATTCGGAAATGGTCAACGCCTATCTGCGCGAAGCCATGTCGGGAGAGTTTACGGCGAAGGATTTCCGCACATGGGGCGCGACCGTTCGCGCGATTGTGCTGATGGCGCGAACGCCGTTGCCCGAGCGGACGAGCGAGCGCGCCCTGAAGGCCTGCATCGTCGAGACCGTGCGAAAGGTGGCCGAAGAGTTGCGCAACACACCGGCGGTGTGCCGCAAGTCCTATATCAACCCGGTGGTGTTTTCGGCATGGCGAAGCGGCGCGTTGCACAAAGTCGTCGGGCCCGGCACGCGCGCGCGCGACGCGGAGCGTGTCGCGCTTCAGTTCCTCGGTGCAAGCTTGGCGCAAGCCTCGCGGGGGAAATCGCGCACGCCGAAATTCTCGATTTCTCCGGCCATGCTGCGCAGTCCTACAAGAAGTGCCGCGTCAGGCCGACAGCGCAGCCCGGGGGCGGCCGTTACAGTGGGCGCATAGCGCTGCACGCCGGCCAGTCGAATCGCGACGCCCAGCACGGTCATAAGTGAAGTTGGAGAAAACCATGACTACCTTAGCCCGCGCCGCCTTCCTCCTCATCGCCCTCGTACTCTCCGGAGTGTCCGCCGCGTTTGCGGACGAGGCCGACCATCCGCTCATGCTGCTGGCGACGCCGCAGCTGGCCGACCCGGTATTCGGACAGACGGTACTGCTCACGGCGCCGCTGCGCGAAGGAGCGCGGATCGGGATCATCCTCAACCGGCCCACCGGTCACCCGATGCAGGCGCTGTTTCCGGACCACAAGGTGCTCAACCGGATCAAGGACAACGTCTACTACGGCGGGCCGATGCTTCCGGAAGTGATGGTGATGCTGGTGCGCAGCGACAGCGACCCGGGCCAGGGCGCTCTAAAGGTCGGCAAGGGATTGTTTCTCGCGCTGAGCGCTCCGCTGATCGAGAAGATCCTGAAGGAACGCCCGGCCACGGCACGCTGCTATGTCGGCAGCGTCATCTGGCAGGCGGGTGAGCTCGACGAGCAGATCAAGGACGGGGCCTGGTCGGTGGTCCAGCCGGACACCGAATCGATCTTCAGCCGGAATCCGGAAAACCTGTGGGAGTCGCTACAGCACAAGGCCCACCAGCTGACGGCATCACTTTCAGGCGTGCTGCGCTAGGCAGCGCGACTTGCGGGCAGGGTCCTGCCTTTTTCCAGCGAGAGCAGAAGGGCGCCGCCTATCCTGCGGCAGACGAGCACGACGAGGAGCGTACCCAGCAGGTGCGTGAGCGTCGCGGCGATCGCCACAGTTGTCCAGGGAATGCCGATCAGGTGCGCCGCGGCCACGAGGACACCGGCCACGCCAAGCCACACAAGTGAACCCACGGCGATTCCGAACAGGCACCAGCCGAGCACCCAATTCACGCTGCGCCCCGCCTTGAGCGATTCGGCCACCAGCAGGGCTGCGAGCCTGCCTGCGAGTGCAGATCGCGCAGCCCCCGGGTCCGAGGGCTGCCACCGCGCCGCCGGGAACGCGTAGACGTTGCTTACTGCAGTTCGCGGACGCTCATGGCTGCTTTTGGCCGAGCCGTGGGTACGTTGGGGAAACCATCCATTGCCGGGAGCCAGGCTCGCCATTTTCAACCCTCCTCGAAGAACTCGGCGCCGGAGAGCGCGCCGGCAGAATTTCGTGCCCTAGGATAGTGCCCTTGGTCGCGTGGCCGACAAATGCGCAATCGGCTGAAAGCCCTGTCGGAAAGCGCCTACATTCTCGTAGGCAAAAAAATGGTGCTATGGCAGCCGAAAAACCGCCATTGCCGGTGTGAGTTAGCGTACAGAGCGGCCAATCGGCCCTGCGCTATGTTGAGTGCGCATTTTCCAAATCCTGACTCGCGAACCTGTCACGAACCCGAAACCACGGGAGATGTGCTATGTATTTTTTGAGAAGGCGCCACGGCCGCAAGCCGCCAGAAGCGCGCCGCGAAATGCCGCCGGCCGAAACGCCGGTCCCCCATGAGGCTCCATACGCGGAGCCGGAACAAATCGCCGCCGCGCGGCCCACCGTGATCACCAAAACCAGGCGCCAGCGGATGGCCTTGCCCGCGCAGGAGGATTGCAAACCCGCAGGCACTTTTCGCGCGGGCACTCTCCACCTCGAGCGCCCGGCCGAAACTCAGGCGAGGCACGAATAGATGTGAGTGAGGGTCCTGCGCCAGCGCGTCGCGCGCCGCTTGGGCGCGCCTGCCGCGGTAGGGAGGCGTCCTACAACCGAATGCGCGTTTATCCAATCGAATTCGGCCGCGCGCCTGACTAGACTGAAAATGCACGTTCACTCATAGGGAGCAGAAAATGCACGCTCAGAAATCAGCCAGAACCGCTAGAAACCGCATCCCGCCGATCGTCGACCGCAGCGTCGAGGAGGAGATCCTCCTCAAGCGCTGGGCCGCATCCGATGGCGAATTCATCGACGATGAACTCGATTGGGACGATCCCTTGGACGCAGCGCTCGGTGTCGAACTGGCCGGCTTCCGGCCGGGCATCGACCGGTACGACGCCTGATTGGCGCCGGCCGGCGCGTCGCCGGCCGTTCGTGGAATGTCAGTAAGTATGCTGGAAGACCGCGCCCAGCCTGGAGCCCACCGTCAAGGATGTCAGTAGCGCTAGTGCGCGCGCGCGCCCAACACCCGGTCGAGCACCCAATTATTGAAGACATGCACCAGCGGCTCCGCATGCGATAGCCTGCCAGGTTTCGAGAACGGCGAAGAAAGCCCGATCTGCTGCAATGCGGAGATCTCGTTGTCTTCGGGGACCGAGATGTCCCAGCGCTTGTAGTAGCGCTGCACCACCTCTTCGAAGTCCGCGCGCGCGGTGACGCTTTTCGGAAAGCACGAGCCGACAATCAATTTCGTTCTCGACGCCGACACGG
>JANMXB010000242.1:0-7705 GCA_031380765.1 Pseudomonadota bacterium
CGTAAGCACGAGCGCGGCAATCCCGAGGACCTGCCACGCGTGCGGTGACGTCGCGCCCGACTGCATCAACGCGAGGCACAAGCCCCCGGCCAGCGCCATCCCGGCACCGACGCCGGCATATACGATGCTGCCGTAGGCCGACCGGCCGGAATGCGCCAGGCGCTCCAGGCACCACGCCGATACAAAGACGAGAGCCCACGCGCTCGCCACCCCGGCCGCAGCGCGCAGGACGATCCATGCCGCGAAGTCGTGCGTCAGGCCCATTCCGACCGTGACTGCCACGATAAGCCCCAGGCTCCCCCGGATGACCAGTGTGGAACCCGCTCGCAGCCACATCGCCGACAGGGCACCGGCCAGGTAGCCGGCGTAGTTCGCCGACGCGAGCCATCCGCCCTGCGCCACGGTCAGGCCGAGGTCGCCCTGCATCATCGGCAGGAGGGGCGTGAATGCAAACCGGCCGATGCCCATCGCGACGGCGAGTGCGGCAAGGCCGCACAGGGCGACGGTGAGAGGGCGCGGCTGTTTGTCCATGCCCCTAGGCTAGGCTCTTTTGAATATCCTGTATAATGATTAATACTGATTATTTCAATCTTTAAAAGAGAACATGGATTTCGCCTCCCTCCTGGTATTCAAGGCCGTCGTCGACGAAGGCGGCATCACGCAGGCAGCGAAGAAGCTGCACCGCGTGCAGTCCAACGTCACCACGCGCATCCAGCAGCTCGAAGCTTCGCTCGGCGCGCAGCTCTTCGTGCGCGAGAAGCGGCGCCTGCATTTGTCGCCCGCGGGCGAGCTGTTCCTGGGCTATGTGGAGGAAATGCTGCGCCTGTCCGAGCGTGCGCGCAGTGCCGTTTCGGGCGACGCTCCGCAGGGAATCTTCCGCATCGGATCGCTCGAAAGCACCGTCGCCAGCCGGCTGCCGGCCCTGCTCTCGCGCTTTCACCAGCGCTTTCCAAAAGTGAGGATAGAGCTCACGACCGGCACCAACGACGCGCTGACCGAGTCGGTCATGGCGCGCAGGGTAGAAGCAGCATTCGTCGCGGAATGCACGGAGCAGGCCCAGCTCGAGGCCCTGCCCGCCTTCGAGGAGGTGCTGACCGTGATCGCGCCCCTCACCCACGCGAAGATCCGTCGCCCGCGCGACGCGCGAGCCGATACCGTAATCGCCTTCCCGGCGGGATGCGCATACCGCCGGCGGCTGCAGGCCTGGCTCGCGAGCGACGGGGTGGTGCCCGAACGCACGCTGGAACTCGCCTCGTACCATGCCATTGTCTCGTGCGTCGCCGCCGGAACCGGCATCGCGTTCATCCCGCGCTCGGTTCTCGATATAGTGCGTGGGATTTCCCGCGTTGCGACCTACGCCCTCCCGTCCAGCGCTGCGAAAGTCGCGACGCCATTGATCTGGCGCAAAGGTGAATCCTCCCCGGCCCTCGACGCGCTTCGGTCCCTGGTCGCCGAGAACGCGAAACCGCGAACGTAGGCACGGATCGCGGGAACACATCTCGTAGAATCGGGCCCTGCCTCATAGCCGGGAGTCCGACCTTGCAGCCCTCCATCCGTCCGATCGAATTGCGCGACCGTGCCCGCTGGGAGCCGATGTGGGACGGCTACACGCGCTTTTACGAGCGTGAGCCGCGCGAGGACATTACCGCGCACCTGTGGAAGCGGCTGTTCGACCCGGCCTCGCCGGTGCATGGCATCGTCGCCGACGATCCGCAACTCGGCGTCATCGGCCTCGCGCACTACATCCTTCACGACAGCACGTCGCTCCTTGCGCCGGTGTGCTACCTGCAGGACCTCTTCGTGGATCCGGCCGTGCGCGCGGCGGGCGCAGGCAAGCAGATGATCGACTGGCTGCTGGCAAGGATGCGCACCGAGAACTGGTCGCGCCTTTACTGGAACACCAAGGAAAACAACTACCGCGCCCGGGGCCTGTACGACAAGTTCACGCCGCGCGACCCGTTCGTGCGCTATTCGATCACGAAGGATTCATGATGCGCGTCCTGTCCCGCCTGGCACTTGGCTCGCTCCTGCTCACCGGCGCATTCGCGGCTCATGCCGCCGATTTCCCGGAGCGCCCCCTCCAGATCGTTGCGCCTTACGCAGCGGGGGGCGGCCTCGACACCATCACCCGCACGCTCGCGGCCCGCCTTTCCACGCTCTGGGGCCAGCAGGTCATCGTCGAGAACCGTCCCGGGGCCGGCGCCACGATCGGGACCGCGGCCATAGCCAAGTCCAGGGCCGACGGCTACACGCTTCTCGTCGCATCGACGCCGCTCGGGATCGCACCCGTGGTGTATCCGAACCTCGCGTACGATGCGCGCCGCGATTTCGTGCCGATCTCCCTCATCGGCACAACGCCGGAGGTTCTCGTCGCCAATCCCGTCCTCAACGTTGCAACCGCCGCGGAACTCGTCGCGTTTGCAAAGAAGAATCCGCGCAAACTCAATTTCGGCTCGGCCGGGTCGGGCACTCTGGCCCACCTGGCCGCGGAGGCATTCAACCGGCGCGCCGCGCTGGGCGGCGCGCACATCCCCTACAAAGGCAGCAACCCGGCGCTGGTGGATCTCATCGGCGGCCAGATCGACTGGTTGTTCGACACGCCAAGCGCGGTGATGCCGCATGTTCGCGGCGGAAAACTGCGCGCGCTGGCCATCGCCGCGCCGCAACGCTCGCCGCAGATGCCCGCGGTGCCCACACTGGCCGAGGCGGGATTCCCCGACATGGACTTCCGTATCTGGATGGGCCTGCTTGCACCGGCCGGGACGCCGGAGGCCACGCTGCGAATCCTTGAAAACGGAATCGCGGAAATCATGCGCGACCCCGCGCTGCGTGCGGGCCTCACCGCGCAGGGCTGGGATCTCGTCGGCAGTACCTCGCGCGAATTCGCCGTCTTTCTCGACGCGGAACTGCCCAAACTCGCGGCCGCGGCGCGCGCCGCGGGGGTCAAGGCAGACTAAGCAGCCTGCCGTAGCCTTCGATCGGCGTCTTTACGCCCGCGGTGCGCAGCGCGTGCCACATCATCGCCGACGAACTCGAAATCACCGGCTTGCCGAGATCGCGCTCGAGGCGCCCGAGCATGTCGATCGTGGGCATCCCCACTCCCGTTAGGAACACAGCCTGCGCATCGGGCGTGTCGACTTTCTTGCCGAGGTCATAAGCGCGTTCGGGGGTTTCGTCGTAAATGTTGACGACGTTTTCCAGGACGCCACAGCCCGGCACTTCGAATCCGTGCAGCTCCAGGTACGCCTTGCTCTTCCGCATCGATTCGTAGGCATACGGTGCACCGAGGGCCACCCGTTTGATCCCCAGCTTCTCGAGTGCTTTGAGCACGCTCCCGAACGCGGTGAGGAACGGGATGCCAGTCGTCTTTTCCATGCGCGCGACCAGTTCCGCCTCTGCCTTCTGCCCCAGCGTGTAGCTCGAGGCGGTGTGCGCCATCACGATGACGTTGGGCTTGACCATCGCCAGCAGCGCGACGTTCTCATCCAGGTGCGCGAGCTGGGTGCGGTTGCGTTCTTCCTGGCCTGCATGCGCGCCGGCTTCGCCATGCGCGACCATGCGCGTGAAATGCACCGTCACGCCTGGCGGCGTCAACTTGATCATTTCGGGCTCCGCCGTCGGATTGCCGGGGGGAACGAGAAAGCCGAGCCGCACTGGGCGTGTCATGACCGGGGCATCCTTCTCAATTGGAAACCCGCATTTTACTAAGGATGCTCAGCGCAACGGCTTCAGCCACCTCGATACCGTCCACCGCCGCGGAAAAAATGCCGCCCGCGTAACTCGCGCCTTCGCCTGCCGGGTACAGGCCGGCCGTGTTGACGCTCTGGTAGTCGTCGCGGCGCTTGATGCGGATCGGCGACGAGGTGCGCGTCTCGACGCCGGTGAGCACCGCGTCGTGCATCGCAAAGCCGCGGATCTGCCGGTCGAACACGGGAATCGCCTCGCGGATTGCCTTGACCGCATACCCGGGCAGCACCGAGGCCAGGTCGGTGGGCGTGACTCCGGGCGTGTATGAGGGGATCACTTCGCCGAGTTTGGTCGATGCACGCCCTGCAATGAAGTCGCCTACGCGCTGCACCGGCGCGCTGTAGTTCCCCCCGCCGAGGAGGAAGGCCTGCGCCTCCCAGGCGCGCTGGAATTCGATGCCGCCGAGCGGCCCGCCGGGATAATCTTGCGGCGTGATGCCGACCACGATGCCGGCATTCGCGTTGCGCTCGTTGCGCGAATACTGGCTCATCCCGTTGGTCACGACCCCCCCCGGCTCGGAGGTCGCGGCCACCACGGTGCCGCCCGGGCACATGCAGAAGCTGTAGACCGAGCGGCCATTCTTGCAGTGGTGCACGAGCTTGTAGTCGGCCGCGCCGAGGATCGCGTTGCCGGCGTACTGGCCGTAGCGGCTCGCGTCGATGAGCGATTGCGGGTGCTCGATGCGCAATCCTATGGAGAACGGCTTCGCCTCCATATAGACGCCGCGCTCGTGCAGCATCGCGAAAGTGTCGCGCGCGCTGTGTCCTACCGCGAGCACCACGTGATCGGCCGATAGATGCTCGCCGCTGGCGAGCGTAACGCCGCGGATCTGCCCGCTCGAATCCGCGCCCGCCTGCGTCCGCTCGACTTCGAGGTCGGCGACCCTGCTGCCGAAACGGAACTCTCCGCCGAGCGACTCGATCGTCGCGCGCATTTTTTCCACCATGCCGACCAGCCGGAAGGTGCCGATGTGCGGCTTGCTCACATACAGGATCTCCTCCGGCGCGCCGGCCGTGACGAACTCGGTCAGCACCTTGCGGCCGTAATGTTTCCTGTCCTTGATCTGGCTGTAGAGCTTGCCGTCCGAGAACGTACCCGCGCCGCCCTCGCCGAACTGCACGTTCGACTCGGGATCGAGAATGCCTTTTCTCCACAAGCCCCACGTGTCCTGCGTGCGTTCGCGCACCGCCTTGCCGCGCTCCAGGATCAGCGGCCTGAATCCCATTTGCGCGAGCAGCAGGCCGGCAAAAAGGCCGCACGGCCCGGTGCCGATCACGATGGGCCGCGCCTTCAGGCTGGAGGGCGCCCGCGCGACGAACCTGTATTCCATGTCCGGCGTTTTCGCGATGTGAGCCGCGCCCTCGAGCCGCGCCGAGTGCTTTTCCGCGTCCGCGATCTCCACGTCGACCGTGTAGATGAGGTAGATCGCGGAACGCTTGCGCGCATCGACGGCGCGCCGGAACACCGTGACGCTCACGAGTTGTTCGGGCGGTATTTCCAACCGCTTCAAGATCGCTGCCTCGAGCGCGTCCGCAGGATGGTCGAGCGGCAGCTTTATTTCGGTCAGTCTGAGCATGGGGCGTAACAGTAGCAGGAGTCGGCAGTTTAAAATGACGGTCTTCCTTGCGATTCGCACCCATGGCCGCCCCCGAACCCGAACGCCTGTCCAAACGCATGAGCGCGCTCGGCCTCGCCTCGCGCCGCGAAGCCGACGAATGGATCGAGCGTGGCTGGGTGACAGTCGATGGCACGGTCGCGATCCTCGGACTCAAGGTGTTGCCGCACCAGAAGATCACCATCGACGAGAAGGCGATTTCACAGCAGGCGCGGCGAGTGACGGTGATCCTCAACAAACCGGTCGGTTATGTCAGCGGGCAGGCCGAAGACGGATACCAGCCGGCTGCAGTCCTTGTCACTCCCGAAAACCAATGGCGTAATCCCGGATCGAAGAACGCCCCTGCGCGGCGCCAGGAATTGCTCGGCCTAGCGCCCGCCGGGCGGCTCGATATCGATTCGACCGGCCTGCTGGTGCTGACCCAGGACGGACGGATTGCGAAACAGCTCATTGGCGAGAACTCCGAAGTCGACAAGGAATACCTGGTGCGTGTGCGCCACGCGAAACCGGGCAAGCTTCCTGCTTCGGAAATCAATCGGCTGCAACAAGGGCTCTCCCTGGACGGCAAGGCGCTGCGCCCGGCCAAAGTCTTCTGGCAGAACGACGACCAGCTGAGGTTTGTGTTGCGCGAGGGAAAGAAGCGCCAGATCCGCAGGATGTGCGAGCTGGTGGGGCTGGAGGTGCTGGGCCTCAAACGAGTGCGTATCGGACAGGTCATGCTGGGCGAATTGCCGCAGGGGAAATGGCGGTTCCTCGCGGCCGGCGAGAAATTTATCCAAGGCGGCAAGGATGGCGAAAAAGAGTAGCGTCTCCGGCTTCATCCAGAAGCACCACAACCACGCCCTGGTGCTCCAGGGCGGTGGCGCGCTGGGCGCCTACCAGGCGGGCGTCTACGAGGAGCTGTTCAACACCGAATACCAGCCCGACTGGATCGTCGGCGTGTCCATCGGCGCGATCAATGCGGCGCTGATCGCCGGCAACGTGCACGACAAACGCATCGAACGCCTGACCGAGTTCTGGCATCTGGTCTCCTCCGGCATGGGCCCGGTGCCCGACCTGTTCGCCGAAACGCTTTCCCACCCGCTCCTGCGGCATGTGCCTGAAGAGATCCTCAAGCATCCGCGCAGCGGGTTCAACCAATTCAGCGCGCTGTGGTCGGCCATGCTGGGGATTCCCGGGTTCTACAAGCCGCGCATTCCCCCTGCGATCCTCCAACCCGACGGCTCTCCCGGGGCATTGAGCCTCTACGACACCGCGCCCCTGCGCGCAACGCTGGAAAAACTGATCGACTTCGATCTCATCAACTCGAAGCGAGTGCGCCTTTCGGTGGGCGTGGCCAACGTGCGCACGGGGAACTCGGAATACTTCGACAACGCCAGCCATACAATCGGCCCGGAGCACATCATGGCCTCGTGCGCGCTGCCCCCGGCGTTTCCACCGGTCATCATCGAAGGCGAAGCGTACTGGGACGGCGGCATCGTCTCCAACACGCCTCTCCAGTATGTTCTCGACTCGCATTACGAAAAGAAACTGTGCATTTTCCAGGTCGACCTGTTCAGCGCGCGCGGCGAGCTGCCCGTCAATCTCGCCGGCGTGCAGCAGCGCCAGAAGGACATCCTCTATTCGAGCCGGACCCGGTACAACAGCAACATGGTGGCCAACGTCGTCAACACCAGGAAAGCGATCCGCGACCTGCTCATGAAGCTTCCCGCCGAACTGCGGGACGAACCCGGCGTGAAGCACCTGTGCGAAGCGACGCGCGTCGCGCCGATCGACATCGTGCACCTCATCTACCGGCAGGCCGCCTACGAGCTGGAATCGAAGGATTACGAATTCTCGCGCGCCTCGGTCCTCGAGCACTGGCAGAGCGGCCTGCGCGACGCCCACGACACGATCGTCCATCCGGAATGGCTCAAGTCTTCCGGCATGAACGACGGCATCACCCAATACGACCTGACCCGACATACGCGGGCGATCTGAACCCTTTCGATCCTCACCCCCAGGAGCACACCATGGACCTCGCAGGCAAAGTCGCTTTCGTCACCGGCGCCGCCAGCGGCATCGGCAGGGAGATCGCGCGCGAATACGCCCGCGCCGGCGCAAAGGTCGCCATCGCGGACATCAACCAGGCAGCCGCGGATGCGACCGCGGCCGAAATCGGCAAGGACAAGGCGATTGGCGTCGCGGCCGATGTGACCGACGAAGATCAAGTCGAAGCGGCGGTTGCCAAAACCATCAAGGTCTTCGGCAACGTCGACATCCTGGTAAGCAATGCCGGCATCCAGATCGTCCACCCCGTCGAGGAATTCACCTACGCGGAATGGAAGAAGATGCTCGCGATCC
>JANMXB010000260.1:0-7818 GCA_031380765.1 Pseudomonadota bacterium
CGCTCGACCCAGCACTGGGCGGTGGAACTTGTGCAGGAAGGCGAAAGCGAGCCCGCGCTCAGTGCGATTGCGGTCCTGGCGGCGCGCCGCGAGACCTGGGGTCTGCGCGAAGCCGTGCCACCGCAGGCGCGGGCGTACGAAGAATGCAAGGTTTTCAAGGCGGCCCTCGATATCAAATGGCCCGCCATGTACGAGATGCGCTACGCGCGCGGCCGCTTCGGCGTGGAGAACCCCGACAGCCTCACGTATTGCTGGATCGCGGATTCGCCTCCAAGGCCGCTCGATCACACGTCGCTGACCGCGATCTGCGACGCGTTCTTTCCGCGCATCTTCCTGCGCCGCCCGAAGCTCGCGCCGATTGCGACCGTCTCGCTGAACATCTATTTCCACGTCGATTCGGCTGACCTTGCGAACGAGGGCGCCGCGCCGGTGCTCTGCGCGGCCAAGGCGCAGGTATTCAACAAGGGCTACTACGACCAGGAAGGCCAGGTCTGGGGCAGGGACGGCGTGCTGCTCGCGACGACCCAGCAGATCGCCTGGTACAAGGAGTAGCGGCGCCTCCGGCTCAGGAGGGCGGTAGCGTGCCGGCCGAGTAAACAAACCCCAGCCGGCGGACCGGCATGCGCCCGCCGCCGTCTTCCTCGTTCGGCACCATGCCGGCGGGAACGCGCTGGCCTTCCCAGACGGGCATCGCGCGCGTCGCCCAGGCAGGCGATCCGCGCCAGTCGCCCAGTCCCGAGCGCAGGTGGCATTCGATGACCTTGCCACCGATGAATTCGACGTTCAAGCGTGCGGCATCGCAAAGGCCGCCGGTCCTCGCGAACAGTGCCGGGAGCACCGGCAGGCAGCGTCGCATTGGCTGGATGATCCAGCACAACGGAAGCATCGCGTCGAACTCTCCCTTGACGCAGCACAGAGGAATCCAGCGTCGCGCCCGCCGGTTCCAGCGATAGTCGATGCTCAAGTGCTCACCCGTGAAGCATGCGGACCAGAAATAGCCGGGCGGGACTTCGAACGGGCCTCCGGGCGCGTAGGGCACTGGCGCCGCACCGATGCCCATTCCCAGCAGGTTATGCACCGGCTTGACGAAGTACCGGCCCGGCTTTTTGGGGTGAGTGCCGGACGGGCCGTGGACATAGCCGAGCTGCGCGGCGAGCCACTGACGATCGTAGAACGCGCGCGCCGCCGGGTAGGCGACCCAGGCGTCTTCGTCGGTCATGAGCAAACGCGAGTCCAAGGATTGGGGCAATGGGGCAGGATGAAACCCGATGCTGGGTCCGCAGGCCCGCCGATTCAGTGCGGCAGCGTACGCAGCGCAGAAAGTCAGAGATTTGTTCTAACAGACCCAATGCGGCTGCGGACCAGGTGTCAATCCGCTTGCCTGAAACGGCAATCAATCGGTATGGATCGAGCCTTCCAGGTAGAGCCTGGCCTCGCCGCCGATGGAGACGCGCGCGCCGAGGTCTTCGCAGTGCAGCTCGCCGCCGCGCAGGGACACCTGGTGTGCTTTGAGCCTCGCCCTCCCCAGGCGCTTTGCCCAATAGGGAATCAGGGTGCAGTGGGACGATCCGGTCACCGGGTCTTCGGGCACGCCCATGCGGGGAGCGAAGAAGCGCGAAACGAAATCGGCGCTCCGCCCCGGACCGGTCACGATGATCCCCGTGCAGTCGAGCTTCATGAGCTCGGAAAAATCCGGCTGCAGCGCGCGCACCGCGGCTTCGGACTCGAACACGACGAGGTAGTCGCGCGCCTTGAGCACTTCGGCGGGCTTCACTTTCAGTCCCGCCAGCAATGCGGCGGGCGCCTCGATCGGCGTCCCCGCGCGTGACGGGAAATCCATCGAAAGCAACTTACCGGCTTTGGTCACCGTGAGCACGCCGCTGCGTGTGTCGAAACTGATGCTGTCGGTGGCCACGCCGAGCTTCTCGAACAGCACCCAGGCTGTGGCGAGCGTCGCATGGCCGCACAAGTCCATCTCGACCGTCGGCGTAAACCAGCGCAGGTGAAAGCGGTCGGAGCTCGCGACGAAGAAGGCGGTTTCGGCGAGGTTGTTCTCCGCGGCGATGGCCTGCATCAAGTCATGGTCGAGCCAGCTTTCGAGCGGGCAGACGCCCGCAGGATTGCCGCCGAAAACGCGGTTCGTAAATGCGTCGACCTGGAAGAAGGGCAGCTTCATGGCTTCACCCTGGCTAGTCATTGGCCTTCGCGCCGGAGGCCTTGACCACCGCGGCCCAGGTCGTGACTTCCTGGCGCAGCAGGCGCGAAAATTCCTCCGGCGTATTGCCCACCGGCTCGGCACCCTGCTCGAGCAGGCGCTGGCGGATGTCCGGCGAGTGCGCGGCTTTCTCGATGTTCGCCGCCAGTTTGGCGACGATGTCGCGCGGCGTTGCCGCCGGAGCGAGCACGCCGTACCAGACCACGACGTCCATATCGACGCCGGCTTCCTTCATGGTCGGGATGTCGGGCATCAGAGAAGCGCGCTTGGAGCCGGTCGTCGCAAGCGGCCGCAGGCGGCCCGACTTCACGTGCGCCTGGATCGCGGGAATGTTCGCGTAGGAAAGCTGCACTTCGCCGCCTATGAGTGCCGTCAGCGCAGGGGCCGTGCCCTTGTAAGGGATATGCACGATGGCGGTCCCGGTGAGTGTCTTGAACAGCTCGCCCGAAAGGTGCTGGGTCGTGCCGGCGCCGGCCGAGGAATAGTTGAGCTTGCCGGGCTCGGCACGCGCGCTCGCGATGAGTTCCGCGACGGTCCTGAATGGGACCGTTGCGTTGACGACCAGGATGTTGGGGCTCGAGGAGAAAATCGAAACCGCGCTGAAATCGCGCAGCGTGTCGTAGCCGGGCCGCTGGTAGAGCGCCATGTTGATCGCCACCGCAGCAGTGTTGATCAGAAGCGTGTAGCCGTCGGGCGCCGAGCGCGCGACGAACTCACTCGCGATGTTCGTGCCGGCCCCCGGACGATTGTCGACGATGACCTGCTGGCCGAGCAGCTCGGTGAGCCTGGACGCGAGCAGGCGCGCGTTGATGTCGACGCCCCCGCCGGGCGTGAATCCCACCACGAGCTTGACGGGCTTGACCGGATAAGTCTGCGCATGTGCGGCAGGGGAGAAGGCGACCGGCAGCGCGGCCGCAAGGACCAGCAGCATCCCCAACGCCGATTTCATTTCGCGTTGGCGAAACGGTAGAGTTTCGCCGCGTTGGTCGCGAACAGCGGTTCGCGCACCGATTCGTCGGGCAGCCAGCTTTCGAGCTTGTCCAGGAGATCGGCGTCGTTGGGCATACGAAGTTCAGACTGCGCCACCAGCCCCGGATGCGGCCAGTTGGTTCCCCATACGCAGCGGTCGGGGCGTGCGGCGAGCAGCGCCTGCACCAGCGGCCGCATATCCTCGCAGTCCGGCGCGCCGGTGTCGGAGAGGCGATACCAGCTCGAGATCTTGGTCCAGCAGTCGCTGCGTTCGGTGAGGAGCCTGCGCACCACCGCAAACCCCGCCGAGTCGACACCCTCAGAGCCGCGCACGCGCCCGAGGTGGTCGAACACCATCGGCACCGGGCACGCGCGCAAACGCGGCTCGAGCCCGACCCAGTCCGCGGATTTGGCGACATTGATCTCCACGTGCCAGCCATAGGGGGCGATCCGCCGTGCGATCGGCTCGAGCATCGCGGTGGTCGCGCCGCTGGGGAACTGGTCCATCAGGCGCGCGGCACGGAACCCGCAGGCGTCCAGGCGCTTCAACTGCTCGCTGGTGATGTCGGGCCGGATCGCCGCCACGCCGAGAAAACGCCCGGGATACTCGCGCAGGAAATCGACGGTGATGGAATTGTCGAATCCGTACGGGCTGCCGTGCACCTGCACGCCGCGCTCCACGCCAAGCGACGCATGCAGGGCCAGCCAGGCTTCGCGCGTGCAGGGCGGCGGCGAGTACCTGCGCTCCGCCGCGAGCGGGTAGCGCTCGAAGCGGTCGAAGATATGCGCGTGGCAGTCGACCGTGCCCGCAGGCAGTGGGCGCCCGGGCGCGCGCAGCTCCGCGCTTGGCGGCAGGACAGAGGAGGGTGTGAAGTCGGGACCGCTCATTCAAGACGTCCGATAAAAATTATTTCATCGTAATTTCGCGCGCTCACGCGTACTGTAACCTATCGGGTGAGCGAGAGGGCTTATGCAGACAGACCGTTACGGACTCGAGATGTCGACCGCCTCGCAGGCGGCGCGCGATGCATACGTGGAAGGCGTGGACCTGTTTCTGTCCGCGAATTTCGGCTCGGAAGCCGCGTTCGAGCGCGCCATCGCGCATGACCCGGCCTTTGCGCTTGCGCATGCGGCTCTTGCCCGCACGCTCCAGCTCTATGCGAAGCTCGACCGCGCAAAAGCGTCGGCCGCGCGCGCCCGGGAGCTCGGCGCCAAACTTCCTCGCCGGGAGAAAGGCAACGTCGAGATGCTCGCCAGCCTCGTCGACGGCGCCGGGCCGCCGCCGCTTGCGTTTGCACAGGCGCATCTCGCCGAGTTTCCGCGCGACGTCATGGTCCTTGCACCCTGCACCGGCGTATTCGGTTTAATCGGATTTTCGGGGCGGCCCGGGCGCGAAATCGAGCAGGCCGTGCAGCTCGATGCGCTCGCGGACGAATACGGCGAGGACTGGTGGTTTCTCTCCACCCACGCGTTTGCCCTGAGCGAAACCGGCCGCGTCGACGCGGCGAGGAAGCTCATCGACCGCTCGCTCGAGCTGTACCCGCGCAATGCCCATGGCGCGCACGTCTACGCCCACGTGCTCTACGAGAATGGCGAAGACGCGGCGGGCCTGGCCTACCTGGAACAGTGGCTCGAGGATTTCCCGCGCGCCGCGCAACTCCACTGCCACCTGAGCTGGCACGTTGCGCTGTGGAAGCTCGAGGCCGGCAAATTCGACGACGCCCTGCGCGTGTATTCGAGCGACGTCCGCCCGGGCGGCTCGTGGGGGCCGCCGATCAATACGCTGTCGGATTCGGCCTCGTTCCTCTGGCGCCTGCAGCTGGCGGGACTGCGCAACGAAACGTATCTCTGGCACGAGGTGCGCGACTATGCGCTGCGGGAGTTTCCCCGGGCCGGAATCACGTTTGCCGATGTGCATAGCGCCATCGCTTTCGCCGCGGCCGGTGACGAAGCGTCGCTGCAGAGGCTTACCTCCCAGCTCCTCGAGCGCCAGAGCGCGGGGAAACTCGCCGCGGGCCCCATTGTTCCCGCCCTGGCCGAAGCCTTCGGAGCCTTCGCGGGCGGCGACTGGAGCGCGGCCGCCGCCCGGATCGCCCCGCGGCTCGCGGAGCACGAGCGGATCGGGGGAAGCCGCGCACAGCGCGACCTGATCGAGATCACGCTGATTGCGGCTCTGGCGAAGGCGGGCCGCCGCGCGGAGGCCCAAAAGCTTGCCGTGCGGGGTGCACGGACGCGCAGCATCGGTGGGCCATGACGACCACCAAGCCGGAATTCCCGCTGGATCCGGAAGAGTTCAAGCGGCGGCTCGGGGCGATGCACGACAGCTACGTCGCCAAGGTGCCGGGAAAAATTGCGGATATCGAGGCGCTGTGGCAGCAGGCGCGAACCGCACTGCCTGCGGACGAATCGCGCAAAGCGCTGCTGCTCGAGACGCACACGCTGGCCGGGGGCTCGCCGGGGCTTGGCTGCGAAGTGCTGGGCGCGGCCGCGAGCGAGCTCGAAGTGGCGCTGCGCATTGCGTTCGCCCGTGGCGGTGCGCTCTCCGGCGAAGAGGCCGCCGCGATCGATGCACTGGTGGAAAAGCTCCGGCAGTCGTTCGTCTGATCGGGGCCAGTGGCTTTGCGGGGGTTGGGCCATAATCCGCACCAAAGGGAGGAATCGTGCCGATCGACCTCGCAAGAACCGTTCTCGCATTGCTGTTGGCTGCCACCGCCTGCGCTGCATCTGCCCAGGGCTATCCGCGCAAGCCGATCCTGATGCTGGTGCCGCTGCAGGCGGCCAGCGCCGTCGACAACGCCGCGCGCATCGTTGCCCAGAAGATGGCGGACAACATGGGCCAGCCGATCGTGATCGAGAACCAGCCTGGCGCGGCGGGGCTGATCGGCGCCGAAAAAGTCGCCAAGGCCGCCCCCGACGGCTACACCATCGGCGGCTTCAACGACAGCATCATGACCATGCTGCCGAACCTCTACCCGAAGATGCCGTGGGACATCCTCAGGGATTTCGAGCCCGTGTCGCTGGTGAGCTCGATGGAGTGGGCGCTGGTGGTGCCGCCGGCCTCGCCGCTGTCGAGTGCGGCCGACGTGATCGCCGCCGCAAAGGCGAATCCGGGCCGGCTGAATTTTTCCTCCGGGGGCAACGGCAGCCCGCAGCACATCGCGATGGAAGTTTTCAAGGCGCGCACCGGCGTGTTCATCACGCACATCCCGTACCGGGGGGCCGCGGCCGCGGCGCTCGACGTGGCCCCCCGGCAGGTGCAGGTGGAAATTTCCGGCATTCCCCCGGTGTTAACGAATATCAAGGGCGGCAAGCTGAAGATCATCGGCGTGGCGAGCCCGAAGCGCTCGCCCCTCTTTCCCGACGTGCCCACGATCGCCGAATCCGGCGTGCCCAATTTCGAGTTCGGTTCCTTCTTCGCCATCGTTGCCCCGGCCGGCACGCCCAAAGACATCGTCGCCCGCCTCAATGCCGAAGTCGTCAAGGCGGCGACCGCGCCCGAAGTGCGCGACAAGCTCGTCGCGCAGGGCTTCACCGTGCTCGCTTCAACGCCTGAGGTGCTCAACCGCTCGACGCGCGACCAGCTGGACAGGTACGGGAAATTGTTCAAGCAGGCCGGCATCAAGGCGGAATAGGAAAAACATGGACGTACGAGCGGCAGTCGCCTTCAAAGCCGGCGCGCCGTTGAGCATCGAAACCGTGCGGCTCGAGGGGCCGCGCTTGGGCGAGGTGCTGGTCGAGATCAAGGCCACCGGCCTCTGCCACACGGACGAGTTCACGCGCTCGGGCGCCGATCCTGAAGGGCTGTTCCCGGCGATCCTCGGCCACGAGGGCGCGGGCATCGTGGTGGATGTCGGGCCCGGAGTGACCAGCCTGAAGAGGGGCGACCATGTGATCCCGCTCTATACGCCCGAGTGCCGCCAGTGCAAGTCGTGCCTGTCGCGTAAAACGAATCTGTGCACCGCGATCCGCGGCACCCAGGGCAAGGGCGTGATGCCGGAGGGCAGCAGCCGGTTCTCGCTCGGCGGCAAGCCGGTGTTTCATTACATGGGCTGTTCCACGTTTGCCAATTACACCGTGCTGCCGGAGATCGCGCTGGCGAAAATCCGCGCGGACGCGCCCTTCGACAAGGTCTGCTACATCGGCTGCGGCGTGACCACCGGGATCGGCGCGGTGATCAACACGGCGAAAGTCGAAGTCGGCGCCAGCGTGGTGGTGTTCGGCCTCGGCGGCATCGGGCTCAACGTCGTGCAGGGCGCGCGCATGGCCGGTGCCGGCATGATCGTCGGCGTAGACCTCAATCCGGCGAGGAAAGAACTCGCCGAAAAATTCGGCATGACCCACTTCGTCAACCCGAAGGAAGTCGGCGGGGATCTGGTGCCTTACCTCGTCGATCTCACCGGCGGCCGGGCCGACTACAGCTTCGAGTGCATCGGCAACGTGGACGTCATGCGCCAGGCCCTCGAGTGCTGCCATCGCGGCTGGGGTGTGTCGGTGATCATCGGCGGGGCCGGCGCCGGGCAGGAGATCAAGACGCGGCCTTTCCAGCTCGTTACCGGACGCGTCTGGAAAGGCACGGCCTTCGGCGGCGCGCGCGGCAGGACGGACGTGCCGAAAATTGTCGACTGGTACATGGA
>JANMXB010000278.1:0-2264 GCA_031380765.1 Pseudomonadota bacterium
TGCTCGACATGGACGCGGGTGCGATCGCGGAGCTCATCGGGGAGCAGTACAAGGGCAAGGAAAAGCTCCTCAAGCCCAACCTCAACGCGCTGCAGCTGGGCCGCCAGTATGCGATGGAGCATCTGCCCCATCCGATCGGCCTACGCCTGAAGAAAGCCGCCAGCGTGGGCGACAAGATCTTCATCGACGGCAACAGCGCCGCCGCCCTGGGCTGCGTTTACGGCGGTGCCACCGTCTGCGCCTGGTATCCGATCACGCCGTCGTCGTCGCTTGCCGAAGCGTTCGAGAAGTACTGCTCGAAGCTGCGCGTGGACAAGGACACCGGCAAGCACAAATACGCGATCGTGCAGGCCGAGGACGAGCTCGCCTCGGTCGGCATCGTGGTCGGCGCAGGCTGGAACGGCGCGCGTGCGTTTACCGCGACCTCGGGCCCGGGCGTGTCGCTGATGACCGAATTCATCGGCCTGGCGTACTTCGCCGAAATCCCGATCACCATCATCGACGTGCAGCGCGGCGGCCCCTCCACCGGCATGCCGACCCGCACGCAGCAGTCCGACGTCCTCGCGTGCGCCTATGCCTCGCATGGCGACACCAAGCACGTGCTGCTGTTCCCGGAGGACCCGCACGAATGCTTCGAGCATGCGGCGGCGGCCCTGGATCTGGCCGACCGCCTGCAGACGCCCGTGTTCGTCATGACCGACCTCGACATCGGCATGAACCAGCGCCTGAGCGAGCCTTTCGAATGGGACGACAGCCGCACCTACGACCGCGGCAAGGTGATGACGAGCGAGATGCTCGACGCGGGCAAGGAATTCGGGCGCTACCTCGACGTGGACGGCGACGGCATCCCTTTCCGCACCTACCCGGGCACGCACCCGAACAAGGGCGGCTACTTCACGCGCGGCACGACCAAGAACGCGTACGCAACGTATTCCGAGGCGGGTCCCGACTACGTCTACAACGTGCAGCGTTTGCTGCGCAAGTTCGAAACCGCCAAGGGCCTCGTGCCCCAGCCGGTATTGCGCCGCGCCCGGCAGAAGACCAAATTCGGGGTGATCTACTACGGCTCGACCAGCCCGGCGATGAGCGAGGCCATCGAGGCTCTGGAGGCGCAAGGCGTGCACGTGGATACGCTGCGCATCCGCGCTTTCCCGTTTCCCGATGCGGTGACCGATTTCATTGCCGACCACGAGCAATGCTTCCTGGTCGAGCAGAACCGCGATGCGCAGCTGCGCGGGCTGATCGTCAACGAGCTCAACATCGATCCCGCCCGCGTAATGCCGATCCTTCACTACGACGGCACCCCGATCACCGCGCGCTTCATTACCGCCGAGGTGGGCGAGCAGGTAAGGCTCATGAACGTCGAGCCGCTCAAGAAAGGCAAGGCCGCCTAAATGACCTACATCACCAAGCCCAGGCTCCACCACCCGACGCTGCCGGTCAACAAGGTCGGCTTCACGCGCCGCGACTACGAAGGCAGGGTCTCGACCCTGTGCGCGGGATGCGGCCACGACTCGATTTCGGCCGCGATCATCCAGGCCTGCTGGGAGATGGACATCGAGCCGCACCGCGTAGCCAAGCTCTCCGGCATCGGCTGCAGCTCGAAGACGCCGGACTACTTCCTCGGCAGTTCGCACGGTTTCAACACCGTGCACGGCCGGATGCCTTCGGTGCTCACGGGCGCCAACCTCGCCAACCGCGACCTGCTGTACCTGGGGGTCTCGGGTGATGGCGACTCGGCTTCGATCGGCATCGGCCAGTTCGCGCACGTCATGCGCCGTGGCGTGAACATGGTCTATATCCTCGAGAACAACGGTGTGTACGGCCTCACCAAGGGGCAGTTCTCGGCGACCGCCGACCAGGGCTCGAAATCCAAGCGCGGAGTGGAAAACACGGATGCGCCGGTGGACACCGTTTCCCTGGCGCTGATCATGGGCGCAACTTTCGTTGCGCGCAGCTTTTCCGGCGACAAGCACCAGCTGGTGCCGATCATCAAGGCGGCGATCGCGCACAAGGGCGCGGCTTTCATCGATATCGTGAGTCCCTGCGTGGCGTTCAACAACCACCCGGGCAGCACCAAGAGCTACGACTATGTGCGCGAGCACAACGACGCGGTCAACCGAATTGATTTCATCCCGTACAAAAGCGAGATCACGGTCGACTATCCCGAAGGCGAGGTGGTGGAGGTCGAGCAGCACGACGGGACGGTCTTGCGCCTGAGGAAGATCCACCCCGAGTACGACCCCACCGACAAGAACGGAGCG
>JANMXB010000283.1:0-3275 GCA_031380765.1 Pseudomonadota bacterium
CAGCGGCGAGCTGGCGAAGATGCTCGCCTGAAATCCCTGCCGGCTACTTCTCGCCGACTTTCTTGGCCGGCTTGGCTTTCATCGTGGTCTCGAGGATGGTGCCCACGACCGCACCCGCCACGGTGAGGATCAGCGTCCAGACCGACCAGATGCTTGCCCACACCACCATGTCGTTCATGGCGATGCGCACCAGCGCGACCATGATGAACACCGGGAAGAGCAGGCCGAAGAAAAAGCGGATGTGTGAGTTCACAGGCGAAACAGTATCAGCATTCGGGCGGGCGTGGCGAAGGCAATGAGGGTGCGCCGCTCAGGGTTTTTTGGCGAGCACGGCCTTCCAGCGGCCCATTTCGGACGCGAGGAAAGCGCCGAACTCCTCCGGCGAGCTCGACCTGGCGACCAGGCCCATGTCGTCGAAGCGCTTTTTGATCTCGGGGCTGTTGAGCGCGCGGGCCAGCTCGCCGTTGAGCTTCATGACGATGTCCCGCGGGGTGCCGGCGGGGGCGAATAGCCCGCCCCAGCTTGCGAAGTCGTAGCCCGGCACGGCCCCCTCGGTGGCGGTCGGCACGTTCGGGAACGAGGGATTCCTCTGCGGCGTGCTTACCGCCAGGGCGCGCAGCGAACCCGACTTGATGTGGGGGGCCGAGGCCGCGAGCGGATCGATCATGAACGTGATGCGGTTGGAGATCAGGTCCGGGTGGGCGGCCGAGCTGCCCTTGTACTGGATCTCGGTCATCTCCCCGAGCTGCACCATCTGCGCAAGCAGCAGCGTGGCGAGCAACTGGGGGCTGCCGGGCCCGGTGGTACCGTAGGTGACCTTGCCCTTGTTGTCGCGGATGTACTTGAAGAGCTCGGGCAGGGTGTTCACCGGCAGCTGCGAGCTCACCACGAACACGTACGGCGTCATGTGCGTGAACGACACGGCCGCGAAATCCCTGACCGTGTCGAAGGGCAGGTCGCTCATGAGGATCGGGTTGATCGCCATGTTGGCCGCGGCCTGCAGCAGGGTGTAGCCGTCCGGCTCGGATTTGGCGACGACGGCCGACCCGACAACCATGGATGCACCCGGGCGGTTCTCGATGATGAAGGGCTTGCCCATCGATGCGGACAGCTTGTCGCCGAGGATGCGCGCCACCAGGTCGCTCGGCCCGCCCGTGGTGACCGGCACGATGATGCGCACGGGCTTGGTGGGGTATTGGGCGGACGCGGGGGTGGCGATTGCCGCGAGCAATAGGGTCGCCACGGCGAAAGGGGCCGCCACGGCGAAAGTTGCGATTTTCATTATGGTGTCTCCTCCTGGCGCAGATAATATCGCGTCTTCCGGTCCGACAGGGGATGGGCATGGCGGTAGTCGGCAAGCGCTTTCGCGACGCCCTCGTCTGGGCGGCGGAGTTGCACGAGGAGCAGAAGAGGAAGGGCGGCAATGTCCCATATGTCGCGCACCTCATCGGCGTGGCGTCCATCGTGCTCGAGCATGGCGGCGACGAGGACCAGGCCATCGCGGCGCTGTTGCACGACGCGCTGGAGGACCAGGCGCACCGCATGACGCCGGGCGAAATCCGCGCGCGCTTCGGCGCCAAGGTGGAGAAAATCGTCGAGGCGTGCACCGATGGCGACGCCGGGGAGCAGCGCGACCGCGATCCCGCGCGCTGGCGCGTGCGCAAGCAGAAATACATCGACGAGGTCGCCTCGAAGCCCGCGGAAGCCTTGCTGGTGTCGATGGCCGACAAGCTCTACAACGCTCGTGCCATCCTCGAGGATTTCCGCGAAATCGGCGACAAGATCTGGACGCGCTTTACCGCCGGGCGGGACGGCAATCTCTGGTATTACCGTGCGCTGCTCACCGCCTTCAAACCGCGCGCCGAGAACCGGCTGTGGCACGAGCTCGACCGCACGGTGGCGGAAATCGAGAAGCTGGCGGCGGTGCCTAGTTCCTGAAGCCGTTGCCCATCAGGGCGAGGAATTCGCGCCGCAGCGTGGGGTCCTTGAGGAAGCTGCCGCGCATCACGCTGCTGGTCATCTTCGAATCCATGTCCTTGACGCCGCGCCACTGCATGCAGAAGTGATCGGCCTCCATGACCAGGGCCAGGCCGTCGGGGTTCATCTTCTTTTCCAGCAGGTCGGCCAGCTGGACGACCGATTCCTCCTGGATCAGCGGGCGGCACATGATCCATTCGGCCACGCGCGTGTATTTCGAGAGTCCTATCAGGTTGGTGTGCTGGTTGGGCATCACGCCGATCCAGAGCTTGCCGATGATCGGGCACAAATGGTGCGAGCAACAGCTCCGCACCGTGATCGGCCCGACGATCATGAGCTCGTTCAAGCGCTTGTCGTTGGGAAAGTCGGTGAGGCCCGGGATCTCGCGGAAGCGGCCGCCGAACACCTCGTTGATGTACATCTTCGCCACGCGGCGGCCGGTGTTCCGGGTGTTGTGGTCGGCCTCGACGTCGATTACGAGCGACTCGAGCAGCGCGAGGACTTTTTTCTCGACTTCCTCGAGCAGCTTCTCGCGCTCGCCCGGCTGGATGAACTCGGCGATGTTGTCGTTGGCGAAGAAGCGCTTGTTGGCGGCCTGCACGCGCTTGCGGATGACCTGCGAGACCGGCACGCCGGCGTCTTTGGGTTTGGAAGGCATGGCGGGGCTCCGGGGGTTCTGGAATCTGGAATCGGTCGCGGTGGTACGGGTCGTTGGCTAGCGATCGCCGAGGCCGTCGAGCAAGGCCAGCGCACGACCTGGCTTTCCTTTGCGCGCGCGCGCTTCGAAGCGTGTCCGCGCATCGTGATTGGCGAGCGCAATCGTGGCGAGCTCGTCCATCAGCTTGTTGACGCTGATCTTGCGTTTCTCGGCGAGCGCCTTGAGACGGTCATGCTTGTCATCGGGTAGACGAATCGTCAGGGTCGACACGGGTAAGCCTCCAGACATTCTTCAGGTGTAAGAATCCTCAACGAGGGAAACCGCAATTCTCCCCGCGTCAAGTCGCCGATATTCCGGGTGACGATTGCGGCCGCGTTTCCTGCCAGCCCGAGTTCAATCAGGTGGTTATCTGCTTCGTCGGGCAAATTCGGTCGCCAGGCGTAGAACACCTCCACCCAGCGGCACATTCGGAGAAAACCGTCGAACACCTGCTCACGCTCGCGGACAGTAAGTAAACTTGAGCGCCAGATTTCCGTCCGCCCGAACAGATCCTCGTATTCAGAGAACAGTGCGGCACCGATCAGCGGTTCGTAGTCCCCGGAAAGGCATCCGCGTATTACGCGTCGCGCGACGCCGCCCA
>JANMXB010000294.1:0-4155 GCA_031380765.1 Pseudomonadota bacterium
GTGTCGAGGAAGATGACGTCTTTGTATTCGGGGTGGCCGGCGGTTTTCATTCGAAATCCTTTATTTGCCGCGATGTAGCGCGGCTTTGCATGGCGGTTGTCACGGGATTGTGCCGCGACGGGCTTGAACATTCGGGCTTGAACATTCGGGCTTGAAAATCGAGGCGCGAATTATACGCAAATCATGGGGTTAACGCAACCTGCGGAACCGGCGCCTAGCCTCTGCGCATCGAGTCGAAGAAGTCCGCGTTGGTCTTGGTGGCGCGCACCTTGTCGATCAGGAATTCGGCCGCTTCCAGCTAGTCCATCCGGTAGAGAAGCATTCTGAGCACCCAGAACTTCTGCAGGATTTCATTTTCGATCAGGATTTCTTCTCGCCGGGTGCCCGAGCGGTTCACGTTGATCGCCGGGTAGATGCGCTTTTCCGCCATGCGCCGGTCGAGGTGGATCTCCAGGTTGCCGGTGCCCTTGAATTCCTCGTAGATCACGTCGTCCATGCGGCTGCCGGTCTCGATGAGCGCGGTGGCGATGATGGTGAGGCTGCCACCCTCTTCGACGTTGCGCGCCGCGCCGAAGAATCGCTTCGGCTTCTGCAGCGCATTGGCATCGACGCCGCCGGTGAGCACCTTGCCGGATGCGGGCTGCACGGTGTTGTAGGCGCGCGCAAGTCGCGTGATCGAGTCGAGGAGGATGATCACATCCCTCTTGTGCTCGACCAGGCGCTTGGCTTTTTCGATCACCATCTCCGCGACCTGCACGTGGCGCTGGGCGGGTTCGTCGAACGTCGAGGCGACGACTTCGCCTTTGACCGTCCGGGTCATTTCGGTGACCTCCTCGGGACGCTCGTCGATCAGCAGCACCATCATCACCGCATCCGGGTGATTGGAGGTGATCGCGTGCGCGATATGCTGCATGAGCACGGTCTTGCCGGCTTTGGGCGGGCTCACGATCAGGCCGCGCTGGCCCTTGCCGATGGGTGCGACGATGTCGATGATGCGGCCGGTAATGTTCTCCTCGGCCTTGATCTCGCGCTCGAGCTTGAGGTGCTCGGTGGGGTGCAGCGGCGTGAGGTTCTCGAACAGGATCTTGCCCTTCGAGGCTTCCGGCGTGTCGCCGTTGACCTTGTCCACCTTGACCAGCGCGAAGTAGCGCTCGCCGTCCTTGGGCGTGCGGATCTCGCCGTCGATGGTGTCGCCGGTGTGCAGGTTGAAGCGGCGGATCTGCGAAGGCGACACGTAGATGTCGTCGGTGCTCGCGAGATAGGAGGTATCCGGGGAGCGCAGGAACCCGAATCCGTCGGGCAGAACCTCGAGGGTCCCGTCGCCGAAGATCGCGTCGCCTTTTTTCGCGCGATTCTTGAGGATCGCGAAGATCAGGTCCTGCTTGCGCAGGCGGTTCGCGCCTTCGATCTCGTTGGTGACGGCAAGATCGACGAGCTGCGTGACGTGCTGGGTTTTCAGTTCTGATAAATGCATGGCGAACGCCGAAAAGGAGGGGAACGGGAAACGCGGGAGTGCTTCGAAGGAGGGGACGCACCGCAACCGGGTGCTGGGACCTGCCTGGTGCTGCCGAATCGTCTTGCCGGGTTACCTGCTGCTGACCGCGCCGGCGGGGGGGCTTTTTGCCAGACTGCTCCTTGCTTTGCGTCCAGCGGCGCGGCGATTCAGTATTTAAGCGTAAGACCTTTACATATTGCTGTCAAGGAACGCGGTGAGCTGTGACTTGGAGAGCGCGCCAACTTTGGTCGCCTCGACGTTGCCGTTCTTGAACAGCATCAGCGTGGGAATGCCGCGAATGCCGAATTTCGCCGGCACGGCCTGGTTCTCGTCGACGTTGATTTTGGCGATCTTCAGGCGCCCTTCGTAGTCTTTCGCAACTTCTTCCAGGATCGGGGCGATGGACTTGCATGGACCGCACCACTCCGCCCAGTAGTCGAGCAGGACGGGGACGTCGGACTTGAGCACATCGGGCTCGAAGCTGGCGTCGGTAATGTGATGGATGGACGAACTGCTCATGTTTCCTCGGATTTGCTGTTGGGGGGGTGCGATTGGGGCGTGACCGCCGCAGACGCGTGCAGCAATTATGGGGGCGACCCGGAGGAACGCAAGAGTGCGTGCTAAACTGCGGATTCATAACCGTATTTCCTGAACCCAAACCGGCTTTTCACGCTCGCGATGACCTTTGTAGTTACCGAATCCTGCATCAAGTGCAAGTACACCGACTGCGTCGACGTGTGCCCCGTAGACTGTTTTCGTGAGGGGCCGAACATGCTGGTGATCGACCCTGAGGAGTGCATCGACTGCACCCTGTGCGTGCCGGAATGCCCGGTCGAGGCGATCTTCGCCGAAGACGACGTCCCGGACACGCAGCAGGCGTTTATCGCTTTGAATGCCGAACTGGCAAAGGGCTGGAAGCCGATCATCGAGCGCAAAGACGCGCCGCCGGATGCGGACGATTGGACCAAGGTCACGGACAAGAAACAGTTGCTGGAACGCTAGCTCACGCCGCTCCAGTTCAAGCGTATGTCAGGGCCTTCACCTTGCCCCCAAACACCCGGTAGGCAAATATCGTATAGCCCGCAAGGAAAGGCAGCACCGCCGCGGTTCCGTAGAACAGCATCCAGAGCGCGGAAGGATGCGCGGCGGCTTCCCAGATCGTGAGGCGATCCATCACCACGAACGGAAACAGGCTGTAGGCGAGGCCGAGGAACGCGAGCACGAAGATCGCTACGCTGCCTGCGAACGGGGCCCATTCGGTCGCCCCCTGCGACCCGCGCGGCCGGCGCGACGAGCGCCACACCCAAATCCACGCCAGCACGCTCGCGAGGGGCAGAAACATAAGCGGGAGCGTGCTCGGAAAATCGAACCACTTGGCGCGTACCGTGGCGCTCGCCAGCGGCGTCGCGGCGCTTACCAAGACTACCCCAAGCGCGACCCAGAGCAGCCCCCACCGGGCCCACGCGAGCGCCTTTTGCTGCAGGTCGCCTTCGGTTCGCAGGATCAGCCAGGTCGCGCCGAGCAGCACGTAGCCGCCGCACAGGGACGCCCCCGTCATGACTGCGAAGACCCAGTACCCGAACCCGGGCGCGAAACCCGTGACGTAGCGCCCGAGCATGAACCCCTGCGCGAACGAGGCAAGAAAGGAACCGAACCAGAACAGCCAGTTCCACAACTGGCGATGCCAGCCGTCGGCCTTCACGCGGAATTCGAATGCCACGCCGCGCAGCATCAGTCCGATCAGCATGCCCACGACCGGCAGGTACAGCGCACCGAGGACCCCACCGTGGGCGACCGGAAAAGCCGCGAGCAAGAGACCGATGCCCAGCACCAGCCAGGTTTCGTTGGCATCCCAGAACGGCCCGATCGACGCGACCATCAGGCTTTGCTCCTCGTCTGTTCCTGCAGGCATCAGCATGCCTACGCCGAGGTCGTACCCGTCCAGCACGACATACATCAGGATTGCGAAACCCATCAACGCCGTGAAGACAAGCGGCAGGTCGACGGTCATGGCTGCGACCCTTTGCCCGCCATGTGCGTAATCACCACCATGTAGGCCAGCAGCATTGCCGCGTACGTCGTCACATAGGCGGTGAGGCTGGCGCCGAGCTGCGCGCCGGAGGCCTTCCCGACCGCATCGGCGGTGCGCAGCACGCCGGTGACCAGCCAGGGTTGGCGTCCGATCTCGGTGACCATCCAGCCGCACAATGTGGCGAGCCATCCGGCGAACGTCGATGCAGCAAGCGTCCACAAGAGCCAGCGAGGCGGCGGCCTCTGCCCGCGCAGGACCCAGGTACTGATCCACGAAAGTGCCAGCATCAGAACGCCTATGCCGACCATCGCGCGAAACGCGAAAAACACCGGCGCCACGGGCGGAATATCGGGAGCGAAGGCCTCGAGGCCCTGGATTTCCCCTTCGGGATCGTGCTTCAGGATCAGGCTCGCGCCTTTGGGCACTTCGATGGAAAAATCATTGCGGCGTTCTGCTTCGTTCGGGATCGCGAACAGCACCAGGGGCGCGCCCGCCCGGGTTTTCCAGAGGGCTTCGACCGCGGCGATCTTGGCCGGCTGGTGCTCCAGCGTGTTGAGGCCGTGCAGGTCGCCGACAACGATCTGGATGGGCGCCAGGACCGCCGCCACGACCACCCCGGTGCGCAGGC
>JANMXB010000362.1:0-5326 GCA_031380765.1 Pseudomonadota bacterium
CGCAGATCGCCGCGCTGTCGATGGGGCGCGAGCTCAACCCGGTGCCGCAGGCGGTGCTCGACAATACCTATATGAACTACCAGCCGCAGACGCGCCGCCCATTCGGCGTCATGGAGTGGCCGGCGATGCTGCGCATGCTCGACCGGCGCGATCCGGGCTACCGCAGCTAGGCGGGCACGGAAATGGAGCGCATGACGCAGTACGACCGCACTTACGACCGCGCGCGCGAGGACGTCAGCAACATCGTGCACCTCGAGCACGTCAACGTGACCCAGCCCGACCAGCGGCTCGCGACGCTTTTCTACGTAGCGGGGTTGGGCGGCACGCGCGACCCTTTCATCATGGTGGGCCTGGACAACATGTGGGTGAACCTGGGCCGCAGCCAGATGCACCTGCCCACCAATGCGCCGCAGGTACTGCGCGGCACGATCGGCCTGGTGGTGCCGGACCTGGGACTGCTGGAGAAACGCCTCGCGAAAGCGGCGCCCATGCTCAAGGACACCGCGTTCGGCTTCAAGGTCGAGGGCAGCCACGTGAGCGCGATCTGTCCGTGGGGCAACCGCTTCCGTTGCCATGCGCCGGCGCCTGAATTCGGCGAGACCGAGCTCGCCATGGCTTACATCGAGTACGAAGTGCCGAAGAAGACGGCCGACGGCATCGCGCGCTTCTATTCCGAAATCCTCGGTGCGCCCGGGAAAGTGGTCGAGGCCGAAGGCGCGCCCACAGCGTCGGTGAGCGTCGGCCGCGGCCAGCGCCTGCTTTTCCGGGAGACGTCCTCAGCGATCCCCGATTACGACGGTCACCACATGCAGGTGTATCTCGCGGATTTCTCGGGACCCTACAAGCAGGTCGTCGAGCGCGGCCTCATCAGCAGGGAAACCGATGCCCACGAGTGGCGCTTCGTGGACATCGTCGATCCGAAAACCAACAAGGCGCTGTTCCGCATCGAGCACGAGGTGCGCAGCATGAATCACCCGCTGTTCGGCCGGCCGCTGGTCAACCGCAATCCGGCGCAGTCAAACTCCGCGTACCTGCGCGGGCAGGATGCCTTTCGCGGGATCTACTGACGCGCGACGGCCGGGTCGCGGCCGCCCGCGTGCAGCGCAAGGATGTCCCATACCGCGCGGTTGCACGGCGTGGGCACGCCCTTCTCGCGCCCGAGCTTCACCACACCACCGCTGAGCCACTCCACCTCCAGTCGGTTGCCCTTCTCCAGGTCGTGGTGCATTGATGAAGTCATGTCGGCGGGCAGCGTGTCGCCAAAGGCCATGCGGTTGTCGGCATAGTCTTCCGCCAGCGCGACCCCGTGCGCGCGGCCTACTGCGACGACCTCGCGGATCAAGTCATGGAGAAAAGCGCGGCTCTGCGGATTCGAGCGGACCGGGCCGAGCGTCTTTCGCATCGTGGTCGTGGTGGCAGAGAGCCCGACCAGGAGAACGTATTTCTCCCAGATCGACCGGCGCACGTCGTCGCTGAGCTCCGCAGTCACCCCGGACGCGGCGAGGGCGGCATGGAGGTCCTGCGCGCGCTGCGACCTGCGTCCGTCGTACTCGCCGACCACGATGCGCTGCATGGTGCCGGTCTGATGGATCGTGCCGGGCTTGGAGATGTGCGTCGCCACGTAGCACACGCCGCCCATCACCGCCGCGTCGCCGAAGACGCGGCGCATGATGGCGTCCTTGATCACGCCGTTCTGCAAGGACAGCACGGCCGTCTGCGGACCGACGATGGGCTTGACCTGGTTTGCCGCCGCCTCGGTGTCCCACAGCTTGACCGAGACGATCACGAGGTCCACCGGGCCGACCGAAGCGGGATCCTCCGTCGCTTTCACGTTGGCTACGTGGATGTTGCCCTGCGGCTCGTTCTCGATGGTGAGGCCCTGCTCGCGCAGCGCTGCCAGGTGCGAGCCGCGCGCGATGAAAGTTACATCGTGCCCGGCCTTGGCGAGGCGGCCGCCGAAAAATCCGCCTACGCCACCCGAACCCATCATTGCGATTTTCATGCGCGCCCTTTCCGAGGAGCGCGCATTGTACCGGCGCCCGCGTGGAATGCGATCTCGATGCCTTATCGCCCGATGACCCGGTTGAGCTCGCCCAGCGGAACGATCCGGCCATGCAGCGGCAGGATGCGCTCGACCGGCAGGTTGAGGCGGGCGATGTTGTCCGCGAGGTTCACGTTATTTGCGTTGGCTTGCGCGGGCGCGGGAGTATTCGGCGGCGGCGGCGTGAAGGCGTCGGCCTCGACCAGCAGTTTTTCCTTTGGCAGGTACACCAGCAGGAAGGCAGCCGAATGCACGCTGTCCTTGAGGGCATGGACTTCGACTGTGCGCGTGCCGTCCGAGAAGACCCGCTTGCCGTTGACGCCGATTACTTTCGGTTTCCTGCCCGAGGCCGCGAGCAGGTCCGGGTGGATCCGGTTCGGATTGGCGAGGACGCGCTCGAAGTAGGGCTTCGCGTCGCCATGCACCACCAGCGTCGCGCCGGCCGCAACCGCGGTGCGCAGGCCGCCTGCATGGTCGAAGTGATCGTGCGAGTTGACGACGTACCGCACGGGCTTGCCCGGCACAAGCTTGCCCGCGGCTTCGAGGACAGGGGCCGCGCGCCCGTCGTACAGCGGGCTCTCGACCAGGATGATGTGGTCCTTCATCTCGATGGCGACGCTGTTGTGCGAGCCGCCGGCGAGGAACCATACGCCTTCAGCGGCTTTCTCGGTGGTCACGCGCTCGGCGGCCTTGAGCACGTTGTCCGGCACGGTGATGCCCGCGGGTGCGTTGGGCTGCACTTCGCTCACCGTGATATCGAGCACCGGAAAGCCGCCCGAGCTCTGCTGGATCCGGCGCGGGAACTTGACGCCGCCATAGTCCTGGTAATCGGAATAGGTCGTGACGACCGCGGTGTCGCCCAGCACTGGGTGCGGCACACGCGCCTCGACGCGCTGCACGAGGTAGTTCTCGTCGATCAGCGCGGTCGCTGAAAATCGGCCGGGTTCGGTGAACGAGACCGCCGCGACTTCCTTGCCGCCCTGGACGCGCCACGTGACGGTGGCCTTGTTTCGGAGTGCCGCGAGGACGACGCCGTGCGGCGTGCTCCACAGGTCGTGGATGCGCGAGTCGAGCGCCACGCCGGCCGGCGCGGGCGCAGGGCCGGCAACGTTCCAGGCGTGCGTGCCGTGCAGGTACGTGGTCAGCTTCTGCTCACCCGAAAGCGGGACGGCGCCGCCGCCGGTGGGCTCGCCGCGGCTGCGCGCGAAGTCTTCGCGCAGGGCGGCGTTCTGGTAGTCGGCCACGCGCGCAAAACTGGAGTAGTTGAGCTTCGGCCACGCGACGCCGGGTTTGAAAGCCTGGCCGAAAGTCGCGCCGGTGCCGCTGCCCGCGAAGCGGATCGTCTTCAGGTCGGTCGCCCCCATCGTCACGGCAGTGCGGCGCAGCAAAGCTTCGGCGTCCTCGGCCGCAGGGGCGCCGGGAACGAAGGCCAGGGTGGCGCAGGCGAGTGCGGCTCGGATCCACAGGGTGCGGCTTTTCATCTTCTTCTCCTCGTTGGCGTGGGACTAAGATACGCGTAGGGTCAACACTTCGCCGCACAATACTATTCCAGACGCAAAAAAGGCGCGCAAATGTTGCAGATTGAGTTTTCAACATCCGCTCTGGTATTGGTTCTCGTGGCAGTTTTTGTATCGGTACCGGTACATTCCCGCGGAGGGAAGGAGTAACCATGGACAGCGTGGAAAAGGACAACCGCCTCAAGGGCCGCGTTGCGATAGTGACCGGCGCGGGCTCGCGCGCAGACGGCATCGGCAACGGGCGCGCGGCCTCGATCCTCATGGCCAGGAGCGGCGCAATGGTCGCGCTGCTCGATGCAATGCCCGAGTGGGCCGCCGAAACCGGCCGCATGATCGCGGAGGAGGGCGGCGAATCGATTGTGATCGAGGCCGACGTGACCAAGGCCGCGGATTGCGAAAACGCGGTGAAGAGGACCGTGGCGAAATGGGGACGCGTCGACATCCTCGTCAACAACGTCGGCATCGGCGGGCCGCCCGGCAACGCGGTGGACGTGGACCTCGACGCGTGGGAGCAGGCCATGCGCGTCAACGTCACCTCGATGATGCTCATGGCCAAATACGCGATTCCCGAGATGAGGAAGCTCGGCGCGGGCTCGATCGTCAACCTGTCTTCGGTCGCGGGCCTGGTGGGCGGCCATCCGAGCCTGCTCTACCCGACCTCGAAGGGCGCGGTCATCAACCTCACCCGCGCAATGGCGACCCACCATGGCGCCGAAGGAATCCGCGTGAATTGCATCGCACCCGGCATGGTCTACACGCCGATGGTCTATGCGCGCGGCATGACGCCTGAAATGCGCGAGACGCGCCGCATGCGCTCGCTGCTGCAGGTCGAGGGCACGGGCTGGGACGTGGGCAACGCGGTGCGCTACCTTGCGAGCGACGAATCGCGCTGGGTGACCGGGACGGTGCTGCCGGTGGATGCGGGTGCGACGGCGGGCGCCGGGCGCCTGCCCTCAAACGGCCGAGCGCGCGCTTAACTTGCCCCACGCCCAGGTCCCCACGGGCCACAACAGGATCACGAAGGTCCCCAGCGCCAGCCACATCGCGATCGGGCGGGTGAAGAACACCGTCGCGTCGCCGTCGGACTTGATGAGCGAGGTGACGAAGTTCTCCTCCATCATCGTGCCGAGCACCACGCCGAGGATGGCGGGCGCCACCGGGAAGCCGTTCTCCTCCAGCACGAAGGCGATGAGCCCGAACGCGAGGATCACGATCACGCCGAAGATCGAGTTGTTGATCGCAAACGATCCCACGATGCAGAACAGCAGGATGATCGGCATGAGGATGTTGCGCGGCACCCGCAGCACGCGCGTCGCCAGCTTGATGGTCAGCCAGCCCAGCGGCACCATGATGATGTTGGCGAGGATGAACACGATGAAGATCGCGTAGATGTTCTGCGGGTTGTTGATGAAGATGCTCGGCCCCGGATTCATGCCTTTGAGGTACAGCACGCCGATGGCGATTGCGGTGATCGAATCGCCGGGAATGCCGAACACGATGGCCGGGATCCACGCGCCGGCGAGCGACGAATTGTTGGCCGCCCCGGCCTCGACAATCCCCTCGACGTGCCCGGTGCCGAATTTTTCGGGTTCTTTGGAGAATTTCTTGCTCATGGCGTAGGACATCCATGCGGCCATGTCGGCGCCCGAGCCGGGCTGGATGCCGATGATCGTGCCCAGCGCGCTGCCGCGCACCAGTGGCCACGGGTACTTCTTCAAGAGGCCCCACATGCCCTTGAACACGCTGCCGATCTTCTCGGCGGCGATCC
>JANMXB010000488.1:0-7710 GCA_031380765.1 Pseudomonadota bacterium
GCGCCCTCGACGCGCTTGATCTTGGGCGGGAGGAGTTTCTGGAGCCAGCTCATGTTGTCGCCCTCCGCCTCAGGAGTCCAGCGCCGCGCGGATCGGACGGATCAGGGCGGCAACCCTCGCCACCGCGTCGTTCGGGCCGGCCGCCTCGATTTCTTCGATGATACGGCTGCCGATCACCACCGCGTCTGCAACCTCAGCAATGGCCTTCGCCGACACTGCGTCGCGGATCCCGAAGCCGACGCCGATCGGTAGCCTCGATGCGGCGCGGATCTTCGGCAGGTGCGCTGCGACGTCGGACGTGTCGATGTGGCCCGCCCCGGTCACGCCCTTTAGCGAGACGTAGTAGAGGAATCCGCTGCCCACGCGCGCCACTTCCTTGATGCGGGCGTCGGTGGACGTCGGCGCGAGCAGGAAAATCTGGTCGATGCCGCTCTTACTGCACAGCGCTGCGAATTCGGTGCACTCCTCCGGCGGATAGTCCACCACGATTACGCCGTCGACCCCGACCGCCGCGGCCGACCCCACGAACTTTTCCACGCCCATTGCTTCGATCGGGTTGGCATAGCCCATGAGCACGATCGGCGTCGTGGCGTCTTTCGAGCGGAATTCGCGCACCATGCCGAGCACATCGGCGAGGCCGACGCCATTTTTCAGCGCGCGCTCGGACGATCGTTGGTTCGCCGGGCCGTCGGCCATCGGATCGGAAAACGGCACGCCGATTTCGAGGATGTCGCAGCCGGCGCCCGCCAGCGCATGCAGCAGGGGCACGGTCAGCGAGGCCGACGGATCTCCAGCGGTGATATAGGGAATCAACGCCTTTTTCTTCGCCGCGCGCAATGCTTCGAACCTTCCCGGGATGCGCGACATCAGAACTGCAGGCCCGATCGCTGCGCGACGGTATGCATGTCCTTGTCGCCGCGCCCCGAGAGGTTGACCAGCAGGATCTGGTCCTTGGGCAGCATCGCCGCAAGTTTTGCCGCATAGGCCAGCGCATGCGCGGATTCCAGCGCCGGGATGATTCCCTCCAGCAGGCAAAGGTCGTGGAAGGCCTTGAGCGATTCGGCATCCGTCACGGCCACGTATTCGGCGCGCCCCGAGTCTTTGAGCCACGCGTGCTCCGGCCCCACGCCGGGATAGTCGAGGCCGGCGGAAACCGAATGCGTCTCCATGATCTGCCCGTTCGCGTCCTGCAGGAGATAGGTTCGGTTTCCGTGCAGCACACCCGGCTTGCCGGCGCAGAGCGACGCCGCATGCTTGCCGGTTTCGATTCCCTCACCGGCGGCTTCCACTCCGATCAGGCGCACGCCCTCGACGCCGATGTACGGGTAGAAGATCCCCATCGCATTCGATCCACCGCCCACGCAGGCGATGACCGCATCCGGCTGGCGTCCTGCCAGTTCCGGCACCTGGACCTTGCACTCCTCGCCGATCACCGACTGGAAATCGCGCACCATCATCGGGTAAGGATGCGGACCGGCCACTGTGCCTATGATGTAGAACGTGTCGTCTACGTTGGTCACCCAGTCGCGCATCGCTTCGTTGAGCGCGTCCTTGAGCGTCTTCGAGCCGGATTCGACCGGCACCACGGTCGCCCCGAGCAGCTTCATCCGATACACGTTCTGGACCTGGCGCACCGTGTCCTGGGAGCCCATGTAGACCACGCACTTCATCCCGTAGCGCGCGGCGACCGTCGCGGTCGCCACTCCGTGCATGCCTGCGCCGGTTTCCGCGATCACCCGCTTCTTGCCCATGCGCCGGGCGAGCATCGCCTGGCCGACGGTGTTGTTGATCTTGTGCGCGCCGGTGTGGTTGAGATCCTCGCGCTTGAGATAGATCTGCGCGCCGCCTATTTCGCCCGACCAGCGTTTGGCGTGGTAGACGGGGCTCGGGCGTCCGACATAGTGCTTGAGCTCGGAGTGGAATTCGGCAAGGAACTCCGGATCCACGCGGTAGTGCTCATACGCCGCGCGCAGCTCGTCCAGCGCGTGCGTAAGGGTCTCGGCCACGAATGTCCCGCCGTAGGGACCGAAATGCCCGCGTGCGTCGGGTAAGTCATACATCTGCATTTTCGACCTCTTGGATGAACGCCGCGATTCTGGCGGCGTCCTTGATGCCCTTGGCGGATTCGACCCCGCTCGATACGTCCACCGACCACGGCCTGACCCTGCGGATCGCCTCTGCCACGTTGTCCCGGGTGAGCCCGCCGGACAGGACCAGCGGCCGCTCGCGCTTCGAGGGCAGCAGCGACCAGTCGAAGCTCTCGCCGGCGCCTCCATAGCCCTCCACGAATGCGTCCGCAAGCCAGCCCGCGGCCCCGGGATACGAACGGAAGTATTCTAGCAAATCGACCCCCGCTTTCACCCGGCAGGCTTTCAGCCACGGCACCTCGAATCCCGCGCAGAAAGCCGGTGTTTCCTCGCCGTGGAATTGCAACATCGAGGGGCGGACGGCCTCCAAGACTGCATCGACTTCCTGCCGGCTGGCATTGACGAAAAGGGCCACGGTCTGCACGAACGGCGGCAGCGCATCGCGGATCTCGATCGCCCGCGCGGACGAAATGAACCGCGGACTCGGCGGGTAAAACACCAGCCCGATCGCATCGGCGCCGGCCTGCGCCGCGGCGACTGCGTCCTGCGGCCGCGTAATGCCGCAGATCTTTACCCGGGTTCTCATGCGGATAGCACCAGCGATGAGCGGGCGGGTGACACCGGCAGATTCCATTTCGCCTCGTACTCCACATGCTCCAGGCACAGGCCGTCGGGCGCAAACGTGGGCGCGGCCCGCGCCCTGTCAAGCGACTGGAGCACCTCCCGCGCCCAGGGCGGCGCATGCTTTGCCTTGCCCACGTAGACCAGCGTCCCCACGATATTGCGCACCATGTGGTGCAGGAAGGCATTCGCGCAGATCGTGAATTCGATGCGCCCCTCGCCGCCTTCGATTTCCAGGCTGTGCACCGTCCTCACGGGGCTCTTCGCCTGGCACTCGCTCGAGCGGAACGCGCTGAAGTCATGCTCGCCCACAAAGAATCGCGCGGCCTCGCGCATCGCCGCCACATCGAGCGGCGCATGGAACCAGCCCGCCCGCGAGGCCTCCAGCGCCGGCCGCACGGCACGATTGATGAGCACGTAGCGATAGGTGCGCGAGCGCGCCGAATAGCGCGCGTGGAAATCCTGCGGCACGCGTTTGGACCAGAGCACAGCAACAGAATCCGGCAGCAGGGCATTTACGCCGCGCACCCACGCAGAGTCGGGGCGATCGGCGCCGGTGTCGAAATGGGCCACCTGGCCGCGGGCGTGCACGCCGCGGTCCGTCCTGCCTGCACAAGTCACGGCAATGCCTGCGTCCGCGATCGTGGTCAGCGCGCTCTGGAGCGAATCCTGCACGGTTGCGCCGCCCGGCTGCGTCTGCCAGCCCAGAAAGCGGCTGCCGTCGTATTCGATGCCGAGCGCAATGCGGTTCATGCAGTGTGTCCGGAAAATAAAAAGGCCACGGCGCGCGGCCGTGGCCAAGTCGAACGCAACGGACCGGTCAACCCAGCTTGGCTAGCATCTGGCGCGCCTGGTTCTGCTGGGCGTCGTCGCCCTCCCTGGCCACTTCGCTCAGAAGGTCGCGCGCGCCGTCCTTGTCGCCCATCTCTTCGTACGCCTTGGCAAGATCCAGCTTGGTGGCGACCTCCTGCCATCGCGGATCGCCTTCACCCGCCGGCGCGGCCACCTCGGGCGTGCCGAGATCGAAACTGATCGCCGAAAGATCGACTTCGGACTTTGGCGCGGAGGGCATCATCACGGTCTTTTCGGAGTCGGCGTCCATGTCCAGGTTGAAATCGAGGCCGCCGGCATCCAGCGACGGTGTGGGAGCGGCCGCGGCCGGCGCCGGTGCGGCCGGTTTCTCGGGTTCTCCCATGCCGAGGTCGAAATCCAAGCCGCCCGAGGACGCGCTCTCGGCTTCTTTCGAATCGATGATGATCGTTCCACCGGGCGCGAAATCGGATTTCTCTTCGGCCGCCGGTGCCGCAGGTGGATCGTCCGCGCCGAGGTCGAAGTCGACGGACGCAGGTGCGGACTTCGCGGGCGCTGCGGCCTCCAATGCAATGTCGGGGATCGCCGAGGGTGCCGCTGCGTCCAGATCGAAGTCGAGCGTCGGGGCGGCGCTTGCCGCAGGTGCCGCCGGCCGGACCATCACCGTCGCGTCCGGGTCGCCGCCGTACAGGGTGTTAGCGGGATCGACAGTGCGTCCGAGGACGATGGCCTTGTCCCAGTCCTCGCCCCCGCCGCCGGAGATCTCCTTGATCTTCATCGCGGTCTGCTCGAGATTCTGCACATCGCGGCGCGCGGCGTAGATCTCGAGGAGCTTGGAATGGACCGCGAGGCGGTTCGGGTCCTTGGTCAGCGCGTCCTTGAGGATCTCCTCGGCCTGGGTGTCGCGCCCGTAGGCCATGTACACGTCGGCCTCCGCGATCGGATCGACTTCGTCGGCATCGATCGGACCCACGCTCGCATCGCTGATCGAAGCCTGCGATACCGCCGCGCCGGTATCGACGTTCTGGCTGGCCGCGCCACTGAACACCGAGGAAGCGCCAAGGCTGGCCGCGGGCGGCGCACCCATGACGCTGTCCTGGAATCTCGATTGACCGGCTTTCTTGCGTCTCCACGCCCACCAGCCGTAGCCGATCAGGAGCAGGATCACGACGGCCAGCGCGCCAAGTGCGGCCGGGTTGTCGAGAAACTCGTCGACAAGGCCGGGCGGCGGCGGCGGGGGCGGCAACGCCATTTTTGCCGCGGGTTTTGCCGCTCCAGCAGGCGGCTTCGGCGCTTCGGCAAGCTTCGCTGCTTCCGGTGCCTTCGCTGCTTCCGGTGCCGGCTTCGCCGCTTCGGGGGCTTTGGCTGCCTCGGGGACAGGCTTGGCTGCTTCAGGGGCGGGCTTGGCAGCCTCGGGCGCTTTGGGCGCCTCCGCGGCGGGCTTCGCCGCAGTTGCAGGAGTGGGTGCAGCCGCGGGTGCTGGTGTGGGCGGTGGCGCGGCCTTCGCCGCTTCCGGCGCAGGTTTTGCCGGCATCGCAGGGGCGGCGGGCACTGGCGCGGGTGTGGGAACGGCAGCAGGCTTGGCGCTGCTCTTTTTCTCGAGTTCCGCGAGCGTCTGGCTCTTGAGCTCGAGGAGCTTGCGCAAATCCTCCACGTTCTTTTCCAGGTCGGCGACGCGGGACTCGGATTCCTTGAGCGCTTTGTCGCGGGCAGCGGCGCTATCGGCGCGCGCGGCCTGGGCAGCCGCGCTCTTTGCGGTGGGATCGGCTTTGGAAAGTTTAAGCTGATCCTTCTGCTCCGCGGGCGCCAGCTCTTCGGCCTTCGGCGTGATCTTTCCGGACGCGCTGCGCTCCACAGCCGCGCTCCCCGCAGGCGCGGCAGCCACGGCGCCGGCCAGCTTGCTCTGGTAGGCGCGGAAATCCTGGCCCTGCGCCGTAACTAGCCGTCGCGCGTCTTCCTGGTCGACCGCGCCCGCCGCGTCCCGGTCGGGCAGGTTGAGGATGCGCCCGGCGCGGAGCCGGTTGATGTTGTTGCCGATGAACGCGTCCGGATTGGCGCGATAGAGCGCGATCAGCATCTGCTGGAGGCTTACCCCGCCCGGGTTGTTCTGGGTCGCGATCTTCGCGAGCGTGTCGCCCTTCTTCACCTCGTAGGTTCCCTGTCCCCTGGCTGCGGGGGCCGGCGCGGGCGCCGCCATCGGCCGCTCCTGCACCGCGCGCGGCGCCGGCACGGGTGCGCTAACCGCGGGTGCCTGGGCAGGGGCCGGGCCAGGGGCCACCGGCTGCGGACCTTTGTACTCGGGCGGATCCAGCAGGAAGGTGTACTCGCGCACCAGCCGGCCGCTGTTCCAGGCCAGCTCGATGAGGACGTTGAGGAAAGGCTCGTTGACCGGCGCGCTGGAGGTGAGCTTGATATACGGGCGGCCGTTGCGCGTCTCGATCGAAAAACGCACCGCCATCAGGACCGAATTGAATTCGATTCCAGCCTGCCGGTAGGCCTCGTTCGGGGCGAACCGGGCCGCGAGCGAATCCTGCTCGCCAGGCTGGAGGGAGACGATCTCGATTTCCGCGGCCAGCGGCTGGCCCAGCGCCGATTGGACGGTGAGTTTGCCCAGGCCGGCCCCAAGAACGTAAAGCGGCAACCACAACAGCAACGCCGCGGCCAGGAGCCTTGCGGTCACAGATTTTCCCACTGTACCACCCTGAGTCTTATTCGATGGGACAACTAACATAACATCATAGTGTTAGCCTTGCAAGCTGATAAATATTCTACGTTTTTTCAGCTTCCGCCCGATCTGTTTTATAAAAGGCCGCGTGCGATTTTCCTGCCCGCCCGCGCCCCCCCTTTTCAAGTCAGCGCGCTACGCCATGGTCCATCAGGATACGCAAAACACGGCGCAGCGGCTCGGCGGCCCCCCACAGCAGCTGATCGCCGACCGTGAATGCGGACAGATACTCGCCTCCCATGGGCAATTTGCGCAAGCGCCCTACGGGCACCGAAAGCTTGCCGCTTACGGCCGCGGGCGTAAGAGCGGCGAGGGTCTCCTCGCGCCGGTTCGGCACCACCTTTACCCAGTCATTGGCCTCAGCAATCATCCCTTCCACCTCGTCCAGCGGCACGTTCTTCTTCAGCTTGATCGTCAGCGCCTGCGAATGGCACCGCATGGCGCCGACCCGGACGCAAATACCGTCCACGGGAATCGGGGCTCGCTCGCGGCCGAGAATCTTGTTCGTTTCGGCCTGCCCTTTCCATTCCTCGCGGCTTTGGCCGTTGCCCATGTCCTTGTCGATCCACGGCAGCAGGCTGGCAGCCAGAGGGTAGCCCAAATTTTCCTTTGGCATCCCCCCGTTGCGAAGGGATTGCGTCACGCTGGCATCGATTTCGAGCGCGGTACTCGCAGGGTCGTCGAGCAGCTTGCGCGACGCGTCGCCCAAGTGCGCCATCTGCGCCGCAAGCTCGCGCATGGCGGCCGCGCCGCCTCCCGAAGCCGCCTGGTAGGTCATGCACGTCATCCACTCGACGAGATCGTTCTTGAACAGGCCGTCCAGGCCCATCATCATCAGGCTCACGGTGCAGTTGCCGCCGATATAGTCGCGCACGCCGCGGCTGACGGCGGACTCGATCACCGGCATGTTGACCGGATCGAGCACGATCACCGCATCGTCTTTCATGCGAAGGGCGCTTGCCGCGTCGATCCAGCAGCCCTTCCATCCCGCCTTGCGCAGCCTGGGATGGACGGCATTGGTGTAATCGCCGCCCTGGCAGGTGATCACCACCGGCAGCGCTTTCAATTCCTCGATCGAGTTGGCGTCCCTGACCGGACCGGTGTCCCGGCCGATGGACGGTCCTTTGCCCCCGGCGCGCGAGGCGGAGAAGAACACCGGCTCGATGAGGTCGAAATCCTTCTCCTCGCGCATGCGCTGCACGAGCACCGAGCCCACCATCCCACGCCATCCGACAAAGCCTACTCTCAACATGGCCAAATCCTTCCGGACACTAGAGCGCCGCCAACACGGCCTCGCCCATCTCCTTCGTGCCCACCTTCTTCGCGCCCGCCTCGACGATGTCGGCAGTGCGATATCCCTCCTTCAGCACTTTTTTCACTGCTGCCTCGATCCTGTCCGCGGCGGCCGGCTGCTCGAGCGAATAACGCAGCATCATGGCCGTCGACAGGATCGTGGCGAGCGGGTTC
>JANMXB010000557.1:0-5334 GCA_031380765.1 Pseudomonadota bacterium
AATGTATTCCGCGGCGATTCCCCGCGTATAACCGCGCGCATCGGCGGGAAAATCCCAGGCGCCGTAGGTGAGCGACGCCCAGTTCATGAACTGCGTGCGCGCATCGCGGCTGTAGTCCACGGCGTCGAACACGTCCAGCACCGAAACGACTCCGGCGGTCAGCACGAAGCGTTCGGCCGCATAGCGGGTGCGGACCTGGTTCGGTTCGGAAGCCTGCTCTTCGTACCCACCGCCGAGGTCCCACGTTTTGCGCAGGAATACGCGGGCCGTGTACAGATTTGGGTCCGGTCCCGACGTGCGCGCGAGTTCGCCGTTGGTGAACCCCCCGGTCCCCTGCAGCTGCGAGAACGGCACGCCCTGGGTTGCTTCCGGATTGAAGTAGATTTCCAGACCGTCCCGGAGCCGCGCTCCAAGAAACATCGTGGATGTGAATGAATAGCTGCCGGCGCGCGCCGCCCCCAGGCTTTTCGGTCCTGCGTAAAGCGAAGGAAACGCAGGCTTGGATTGATGCAGATACGTCGATTGCAGGTGCATTTCGATCGGGCGATCGATCACCGCGTCCTGCGCGATTGCGCGAAACGCGGCGAGGCTGCAGGCGAGGATCAGGACACGGCGCATTTTCAAATCGGCATTTTATCTTGTGCGATACTATTTTCCTGATTACGCAATCAATCTACCTGCAAAAGCGCTCCCTTACTGGAAAGGTCGAAAACAAAGTTATACTTTCTTGAACGCGAAGCGGCACTCGAGGCATGCGCTACCGGATGCGCTCGAAGGCCGCGGCAAAAAAACCATCGGTGCGATGCAGGTGCGGGAACAGGCGCAGGCTCATGCCGGTGTCGAGCGCGATGCCTAGCGCGCGCAGGATCTCCGCACAGGATATCTGCGCGTAGCCCGGATGAGAGGCGACAAATTTCGCCGCGATTTCCTCGCCCTCCTCCTTGAGGACGCTGCAGGTGGCAAACACCAGCCGCCCACCAGCGCGCGGCAGGCGCGCGGCGGCCGCCAGGATCCGCGACTGCTTGCCGACCAGCTCGGCCACGTCCTTCTCGCCGAAGCGCCATTTCAGCTCGGGATTGCGCCTCAGCGTGCCGAATCCGGAGCAGGGAGCATCCACCAGCACGCGGTCGATCTTGCCGGCGAGCCGCTTTGCGCGCAGGTCGTTCTCGGTCGAGATCGCGATCGGATGGACATTCGACAGGCCGGAGCGCGCAAGGCGCGGATCGAGTCCCGCGAGGCGCTTTGCGGATACGTCGAACGCATAGAGCCGTCCGGTATTGCGCATCAGGGCACCGAGCGCGAGCGTCTTGCCGCCGCCGCCGGCGCAGAAGTCGACCACCATTTCGCCGCGCTTGGGCGCGACAATGGCCGCGAGCAATTGACTGCCTTCGTCCTGCACCTCGACGCGGCCGTCGACGAACAGCGGTTGCTTGTTGATGGCCGGCTTGTCGGCGAGCCGGATGCCTGCCGGCGAATAAGGCGTCGGCTCGCAAACCAGCCCTGCCGCGCGCAGGTTGGCCAGCGCATCGTCGCGCGAAGTCTTGACCGCGTTGGCGCGCAAATCCATGGGCGCCGCCCCGAGCAAGCCGCCGGCGATCGCGCGTGCTTCCTCCCGCCCGTACTGCCCGGCGAGACGATCCCAAAGCCAATCCGGAAGGTCCGCCTGTACTGCGGGCGACTGGTCCTCAGGCTGCGCCGAGCGGGCGCGCTCGAGCAGCGGCAGGTCCTTTTCGCGCACGACGTCGGCCACGGCACGCGCCGACAAGCCCTGCAGGCGGACCAGGCAGGCGAGCACCAGCGAATAGGGGGACTCGGATTGCGCCGCCGCGGCAAGCGATCGGCGCCTGCGCAGGGCCGCGAATACCGTCTCCGCCACGAAGGCCCGGTCCTGCTGCCCGAGATCGCGGTGATTGCGAAAATGACGCGACAGCGCCTGGTCCGCGGGACCGGAAAACCGCAAGGCTTCGGAAAGCGCGTCGGATGCGTGAGCTATGAGCGCCTTGGTGGGTTTCACCGGCTGGCTCACCGCGGAGGGCTCACTTGGTCGAAAGCCGGGTCGCAACCTGATCGATACGGGTGCCGTCCTTTTCGACCACGAGGATGCGCACCGGAAGGTAGCCGTGCTTCGTGGCGAGCCAGATTTCGGAAGTACGATCGTCGGGATCCTTCTTCTCGCGCTCGAGCTTGAGCGCGTCGAACTCCCCCGCGGGGGTCTTGACCGTCTCGCGCCCGGCCGCCTTGTAGGTGGAGCTCGAAATTCCTTTGCCGTCGGTGATGCTTACCGCAACCGGCGCGGCCCCGGGCACGTGAAAGGAGAAGCTATAGGCAAAAGACAGACGGTCCTGGATGTCGGCAGGCAGTGGCTTGGTTTCAGCGGCACCCTCCTTGCCCTGGAGCGTCACGGTCTTGGCCGCCCAGTCGAATTTGGCCCGCGCGATGTCACGCCCGGTCCGTTTGTCCTCGAATTCGACCGGATGCAGGCCGTCAGCGGCAATCAACCCCCGGCTCGCCCGGGCAGCATCGCCGCGCAGCGCGAAGACGCCCTTGCCCTTCAGTTGCCCGGAGAGCCGGTAGGTTTTCCCGTCATGCTCGAGCCGCTCGACCATCTCGGCAACCGGCATGCCGTTGCGGATGAGGTCGTAAGTGATTTCGGTGTGCTGCCCGGGCGCAGCCGCAGCCGGCAGCGCGATGCTAAGGACGATCGGAAAAAATAGTCTGGTGCGCATTTGCATCCTTTACGCTCACCACGCCGTTCGCGACGGCAAGCTTGCCCTCGAGGAGCCAGCGCAGTGCCTGTGGATAGAGAATGTGTTCCTGGCGAAGGACTCTGGCCGCAAGGTCGTCCGCGGTATCCCCGGGGAGCACTGGCACGGCCGCCTGGGCGATGACCGGCCCATGATCGAGCTCCTCCGTTACAAAATGAACCGTGCAGCCGTGCACTTTGACACCCGCGGCCAGCGCGCGTTCGTGCGTGCGCAGCCCGATGAAGGCCGGCAACAGCGAAGGATGGATGTTGACCAGGCGGTCGGCATACCGCGCGACAAAGCGCGGTGTGAGGACGCGCATGAATCCGGCAAGGGCGACCACTTTTGGCGCGTGCTTCGCGACCTCGGCGGCCAGCGCCGCGTCGAAACCCTCGCGGGTGCCGTACTCCTTGTCCCGGATGACCGCGGTCTTGATGCCGCGACCCGCGGCGAGCGCAAGACCCGCCGCATCCGGCCTGCTGCTGATCACCGCAGAAACCGGCATGCCGGCGTCGAGGATCGCCTGCATGTTGCTGCCGCGGCCGGAAATGAGGATGACGAGTGACATGGCGGGCCGCAGTTTAGCAGCCGGCCGGTCCAATCATGTCCTCGGGTCGCACCCATGCGTCGAAATCCTTCGCGCTCACGAAACCGAGCTCGAGAGCCGCGGCGCGCAGCGTGCCGCCGCTTGCATGCGCGTGTTTCGCGATCTGCGCGGCACGGTCGTAGCCGATGTGGGGCGCGAGCGCGGTGACCAGCATGAGCGACTCGCCCACCAGCTCGGCGATGCGCGCCTCGTTCGCCTCGATGCCGCGCACGCAATGCTCCTCGAAACTCGCCATGCCGTCGGCGAGCAGACGGGCGCTTTGCAGAAAACCGTGGATCAGGAGCGGCTTGAAAACGTTGAGCTCGAAGTTACCCGATGCACCGCCGATGTTGATCGCCACGTCGTTGCCCAGCACCTGCACGCTCAGCATGGTCAGCGCTTCGCACTGGGTCGGGTTGACCTTGCCGGGCATGATCGAGCTGCCCGGCTCGTTTTCAGGGATCGAGATTTCGCCCAGTCCCGAGCGCGGCCCGGACGCGAGCCAGCGAACGTCGTTGGCGATTTTGATCAGCGCTGCGGCAAGGGTCTTGAGCGCACCGTGCGCAAACAGCAGCGCCTCGTGGCCGCCCAGCGCGGCAAATTTGTTCGGGGCAGTGACGAATGCGAGGCCGGTTTCCCGGGCCAGTTCGGCCGCGATCTTTTCTCCGAACAGCGCGTGGGTGTTGAGGCCGGTCCCCACCGCGGTGCCTCCCGCGGCCAATTCGTACAGTCCGGGCAAGGTCGCGCGGAGGGCGCGCGCGGCGGACCCGAGTTGCGCCACGTAGCCCGAGAACTCCTGGCCGAGCGTGAGGGGTGTGGCGTCCTGCAGGTGGGTGCGGCCGATCTTCACGATCGAGGCAAAAGCGTCGCGCTTGCTCGCCAGTGTCTTTGCGAGTTTTTCGAGCGCGGGAAGCAGATCGCGGTGGATCGCAAGCACTGCGGCAACGTGCATCGCAGTCGGGAAAACATCGTTCGAAGACTGCCCGAGGTTCACGTCGTCGTTCGGGTGCACCAGCCGTTCTGCGCCCCGCTCGCCACCGAGCAGTTCGGAGGCGCGATTGGCGAGCACCTCGTTGACGTTCATGTTGGTCTGCGTGCCCGAGCCCGTCTGCCAGACGGACAGCGGGAACTCACCGTCGAGTTTGCCGGCCAGCACTTCGCCGGCCGCGGTGCGAATCGCCTGCGCCTTGGCGGAGTCGAGAATGCCGAGTGCAAGATTCACCCCCGCCGCCGACCGCTTGACCATCGCCAGGGCGTGCACGACTTCGAGCGGCATGCGCTCGGTCGAGATGCGAAAAAAGCGCAGGCTGCGCTCGGTCTGCGCCCCCCACAGGCGATCGGCCCGGACTTCGATCGGCCCGAACGTATCCTTTTCGGTGCGCGTGCCGGCCACGCGGCGTCTCGCGGTTACTGCTTCTGCAGCAGCGAGCGCAGCATCCACGCATTTTTCTCGTGGATCTGCATGCGCTGGGTAAGCAGGTCGAGGGTAGGCTCGTCGTTCGCCTTGTCCGCCACCGGCAATACCGACCGGGCCGTGCGCACGATGGCTTCCTGCCCCTCGATCAGCAGCTCGATCATCTTCGTCGCCTTGGGCACGCCCTCGGTTTCCCTGATCGACGCGAGCTTCTGGAACTGCTTGTAGGTGGCCGGCGCATAGTGCCCCAGCGACCGGATGCGCTCCGCGATCAGGTCGATCGCGTTCCATGTCTCGGTGTACTGCTCCATGAACAGAATGTGCAGGGTCTGGAACATCGGCCCTTCGACGTTCCAGTGGAAATTGTGCGTCTTGAGGTAGACGGTGTAGGTGTCGGCGAGCAGACGCGACAGGCCTTCGGCGATTTTCGCGCGGTCCTTGCCGCTGATACCGGTGTTCATCTGCATTGTTGCCATGGCGGATCTCCCCATTGAGTCGCGAACGTGCGATCGTGCGCAAAGTTTACCGGTCGCGAACCGGGGAGCCAGTCAAACGTTTTCATCGGGCCCATCGCCCTGCACTATCGATCA
>JANMXB010000565.1:0-8945 GCA_031380765.1 Pseudomonadota bacterium
CGCGACACGCCGCCGCCCAGCGCGCCGTGCGCGACGAAATTCAAAGCTTCGATGCCGTCCACCTCGTAGCGCAGCACGTCGCCCTTGACCGTGCCCGCATAGAACGCCTTGAAGCGCTCGGCGGTGAGTTGGGCCTTGAGCAGCGGATAGAACTCCGGCTCGTAGGCGATGACCATGATGTTGGACGTATTGCCCTTGTCGCCGGAGCGGGAGTGCGCGACGTGCTGGAGTTTGACTCTCATGCTCAGCTCGTGAAGTAGTTGATTGAGGGATGCACTTTCTCGCGCGCCACCAGCGAGGACCACACGCCGATGATCTCGCGGAAGCGGTCCTGGTGCGGCACGCGCTTGCCCGTATGCGCGACGCCCGACACCGCCATGCCATCGACCTCGCGCCCGACCTTGATGGCTTCTTCCTTTGTTTTCGTGCGGGCGGCGACGCGCACCGCGATCTCGTAAGGCTCGGGGCCGCCGGCCGGCGACATCTCGCCGTGAATCGCATTCACGCCGAGGAAATCGATGCGCAGGTCTTCAGCCTGCAGCTTTACGATCTTGAACCGCTCCTCGAGGATTTTCTTCGCGAGCTGTGCGCGCCGCAGCGCGCCCGGGCCGGCGTAGAAAAACATGTCCTCGCCGACGTAGCCCTCGGTGCAGCCGATCGAGACCTTGAGCGTCGGCGTGCGGGGTTTGCCGGAGATATTGCTCACGCGAACGCGGTCGGGACCCACCTGCTCCAGGCGGATCGTCGTGAAGTCCACCACCACGTCCGGCGTCAGGTAGTTGGCCGGGTCATGCACTTCGTAAAGGCACTGTTCCTTGACCGTCATGAGGTTGATCGCGCCGCCGGTGCCCGCCACCTTGGACAGTACGCAGCTGCCGTCGGGCGAAACCTCCGCTATCGGAAAAGCAAGGTTCCACGGTTCCGGCACGTCCTTGAAGCCCGGATCGCTGAAGTAGCCGCCGGTGACCTGCGCGCCGCATTCGAGCAAGTGACCGATGCCGTTGCCCGCGCCCAGGTGCGTATGATCCAGCGGGTCCCACCCGAACTCGTACATCATCGGCGCGAGGAAGAGCGAAGGATCCGCGACCCGCCCCGTCACCACGATCTGCGCGCCCCGCTTGAGCGCCTCGACGATAGGCTCGGCGCCGAGATACACCTCGGCGCAAACGAGGTCGGGTTTGAGCGAGGAGGTCGGCGCGCCGTTCTCGAGGATCGTGCTCGTGAGCTCCAGCACGCGGTCGGTGATCAGCGAGCCGTTGACCGAAGCGACCGTGACGCCGGCCGCGCCGTTCTGGCGCAGCCAGTACACGATGCGCTCCGCGGCCGCGTCGGGATTGATCCAGCCCTGGTTGGTGATGATCTTCGTTCCGCGCTTGAGGCACCCGGGCAGCACGCCGCTGATGCGCGCATCCAGATAAGTGTCGTAGCCGGGAAAAGTGGAGTCGCGCCGCGCGCGCACCTGCGCGGCCGAGATCGTGGCCTCCGCCATCGTTTCGAAGCACAGATAGTCGAGGTCGCCCTTGTCGGCGTTGAGGATCGCGGGCTCGACGCGATCGCCCCACCATGCGGCGCCGGAACCTATGCGGATTGTTTTGACTGCCATGTCTATCGCGTTTCTTCCCCTTCGCTTACTGGTTCGGCCGGATTTGCTCGTCGAGGAACTGCTGCACGGCGGTGAAAAGCTGCATGCGGTTCTTCTCCATGATCACCGTGTGCGTGCCTTCGCCGATCTCCACGTAGCGCTTGTACGGCGCGTTGGTGAGCTTGGCGAAGTAGGCGTGCAGCATGTAGCTCGGCGTGTCCGCATCCCACTCGGCGTGCGCAAGGAAAGTCGGCACGCGGATCTGGCCCGGGTCATACATCGGCTTGCCCGTACCCCAGAACTCGCGCCCGTCCTGCACCACGCCGTTGGGCGCGCGCAGCACCGGCGGCACCTGCCTCGCGCCGATTGGGTCGGTCGCGAAGGTCGCGTCCGCCCACGCCTCGAACCAGCCGGCGGGAATCAGGTCGGACTTCTTGTCTTCGGCCACGCCGCTGAGCCAGCGGCCCTTCGCCGCGTCGCGCGAAACCGAGCGGTAGGCGCCCAGCTTGCCCCCCGCATCCGTGAGCGACGCGCTGTTGCGCACCCATGCCGGAGCGTACAGGACAAGCTTGCCGACCTTGTCGTTGTTCTGCGCGGTGTACCAGCCCATGATCGTGGTGCCCCACGACCAGCCGAGCAGGTTGATCTTCGCGACTCCGCGGCGCTTGAGGATGAAGTCCACCGCCGCGCCGACATCCTTGACCGCGGTTTCGGTGCGCACGATGGGTTCGTTCTCCGCCGCCGGCTTGTCCATCTCGGGCGGGCGCGTGGACTTGCCGTAGCCGCGCAGGTCGACGAGGTACACGTCATAACCATGCTGCGCGATGTAGTCCATCCACGACAATCCGTTGAGCTTCAGGTCGAACGCGGTTTCGGAGGGATAGGTCGCACCATGCACGTAGAGCAGGATCTTGTCGGCCGCGAATTTCTTCATGCCCGCCGGATGCTTGTTGCGCACATACAGGCTGATGCCGGGATCCACGGCGGGGACCATGAATTCCTCCATCGCGATCCTGAGGTCCTTGGCATGTGCGCCGGTGACTATGACGAGCAATGCGGGGATGAGCATAGCGAACAGGGTTTTCATTTTTTGTCTCCTCGGCAAATCAACGCGAAAAAAGCCTGGCGACCGACTCGTCGCGGGCGGCTTTGAGATACCGCTCCGCGTCCTCAGACAGTAGCAGGCGGTCGCGGACCAGGGTCCTGGCCGCCGCCTCGATCTTCTTAACATAGTTCGCATGGGTGCCATAGCGTTCCTCGAGCGAGCGCCGCGGGTCGCCCTTGTCGATGCGCTCCTTGCTTGTGGCAGGCAGCGGCGAATAGCTGCCGTCGCGGTCGCACAGCTCGCCCTCGGTGAACGGCGCCTTGTAGAGGTTCCATCCGGTGTAGGTGGCGAGCGGCGCCTCGATGTCCGGCAGGCGCAGGCCGGCATTCTCGTTGCCGTCGGACGCTACCCTGGCGACCATTGGCCGGTACGGGCTGGGCGCTGTTTCCTTGGGGTTCACCCAGTCGCCATACAACGCGATGCTGTTGACGAAATCGGCGACGGCCAACCCAGGGATGCGCGGGAAGCCGGTCTTGTCGGCGGTCACGAGCGTCCTCGTGCCCAGCGTGGGCACGCGGCTCGCAGGCGGCGGCCTGCCCTGGCTCACCCACGCGTCGAGCGCCACGAGCAGCGCGCGCAACGCAGGCGCGGGGCTGTGCGGGTTGCGCGGATTCATGCACGGGCCGAAGTCGGGCTTGAGGTCGGCGCGTCCGCCATGCTGGGTGCCGGAGATCATGAACACGCGCGCGTTGGCGGGAAGGCGCAGGTCATGCTTTCCGAGCGGATCCGTATGCAGCAGCGAAGCGCCTTTCTGCCAGTACTCGGTGGAGGTGTTGACCTCGATCCACAGCGGGTCGAAGCCGTCGCCGCGCAGGAGCGCGCCGCTTTTTCTCGTCACCGGGTCGGTGGCCTTCGCCGCGGAAAACGGAAAGGCGTTCTCCGGAAAGGAATGGTCTTCGTGCTGCGTGTTCGTGCGCGCGGGCTGGCCGAACTCGGCGTTGAGGAACACGCCGCCTATGCCGGAGATGTGCGCGAGCACCCCGTCGAACACGCGGCGCCTGCCCTCGTCCTGGTTGAAGCCCTGATGCACGAAGTGGCGCAGGTAGCGTCCGCTCTGCGAAATCCCCGTCGCAATCACCTTCTGCAGGCCGCGGTCGGCGGGATTGCGCTGAAAAGCATCGTCATTGGCTTCGTTCCTGAGGAAGCTCACGAAGTCGCGCGTCGCGGCGAACCCGATCCCCAGCACCTTCGGATCCTTGGCGGGATAGTGCAGCTCGTACAGGGTTCCCGGCTCGGGCTTGGTCCCGACCGGCAGAAGAGTGATTTCGCGCGTGTTGGCGAACGCCCATCCGCTGGAGGGGATCTCCACGCGCGGGTCTTTCTCTTTGCGGCGCATGGTGAGCCGGGATTTGTCCGGCTCCGTCGTCGCGGCCTCGTAGCTCAGGCGGAACGTGCCGGTTTGCGGCGCGCGTGTCCCGTTCACCAGCTCGTCGCGGATGACACGCGTCACGTTGGGTATCACGGGCGACTTCATCGCCATGCCGTTATTCGTCTTCGGCGCGTCGGGATCCCAGCCCGTCCATGCCATCGTCCAGCCCTGGCGGAAAAAGAGTGCGTTGCCCGCGTCCTTGGCGGTCTTTGGGTCGTTGACCGCGCCGGCAGCCTGGGCCGGCGCGTCCATGAGCCAGTTCATGAGGAACTTGCGGCCGCGGTTGGTGACTTCGAACAGCAGCTTGTGATTGCCCTTGGCGGCATCGGCGGGGCGCAGCATGAACCACTCGACCTCGTATTCCACCTTGCCGAAGGAGTTGCGCGCGGCGCGGTCGATATTGACGATGACCTTGTTGCGCGCGTCGTTCGGATCCAGCTCGCCCTTGGCCACGCCCCAGACCCGCTCGTACGCGCCGGCGTTGCCGAACGTCGCGCCGTTTGCGAACGGCTCGACCTTCTGCACGTTGATCTCTGTGATGCGGGCGTGGGCGGGGAAGGTGCAAACAGCACTGGCGAGGACGGCCAGGCGCAGGAATTTCATGACCGCCTCCATGGCGTGATTCTCGAACAATGGCTCGTAAAGATCGGCCGTGGGAGCGGCGATCCGGTCAGTTCTAATTATATTTTAGTAATAATCAAGCGGTAATAATGACAGCTACGCGACGTTCTGCATCTTGTTCGCAAAGTCGCGCCCCGAAGTCGCCGGGGGCAGGGGTCTGCCATCGCGATGGTAGAGCGCGATGGCCTCCTCGACCACTGAGCAGAGGTCCGAGAAGACGGCTTCCTCGTCCTGGCCGTGGCATCCTCCGTAGATCAGTCCCGGCGAGCTGCCGACGTAGCACTGATCCTCGTCCGACCATTCGACGATCTTCGCGTACCGGGCGCTTTCTCTCATGACTTCGACTCCTCGACGGCGCGCTTCACGGCACGCACCTGATAGTGCTTTGCCTCACTGCCCGAAGCGCCCGATATTGTGATCGGTTTGGCAACTTTCGGGTGCACAAAGTTCCGGTGGCCGCCTCGACGGTTGACGGCTGACATCGGCGGCCTGTCAGGCCACTCGGTTCATCAATGGGTCCCCAATATTCAGCCTGCGGCAATTATCCACCGCCAGCGCCAGGCAGCGATCAAGGGTTTCCTGCGTGAGCCACGCCAGGTGCGGTGAGGCGACCACGTTCGGCAGGGCAAGCAGCGGGTGGGAAGGCGGGGGCGGCTCATGGGCGAACACGTCGAGGCCCGCGGCGCCGAGCTTGCCCGAAGTCAATGCGGCCTCCAGTGCCGCTTCGTCGACCAGCGCGCCACGGGCGGTGTTGATGAGGATCGCGCCGGGCTTCATGAGCGAAAGCGCGGAGGCACCGATAAGGCCGTGCGTCGAATCGTTAAGCGGAACATGGAGCGACACGATGTCCGATCGGGCAAGGAGCTCGGGCAGCGGCAGGCGCTCGTAGGAGCACTCCCGCGCCGTGCGCGAGCAATAAAGAACCGTCGCGCCCATCGCGGTGAGCCAGTCGGCAAGCTGCTGCGGCACGGCGCCGTAGCCCACGAGACCGACGGTGCGCCCGCCGATTTCGCCGAAGCGATCCTGCAGCCCTGCCGCCGCATGCCAGCCGCCGGCGACCCGGACTGCGCCGTCGAGATCGCGCAGGCGCCGCAGGCACGCGAGCATCAGGAGCAGCGCCATCTCCGCAACCGCGCGGCCATTGGCGCCCGGCAGGTTGCAGACCGCGATGCCGCGTTCCTTCGCGGCGTCCAGGTCGATCGTATTCACGCCGGTGCCGATTTTCTGGATGAGGCGCAATTTTGGCGCGCGCGCAATGACCTGCGCAGTCACCGGCTTGAGCGAGTGCCACAACACTTCGGTTGTGCCGATGGCGGCATCGAAGGCGCTGTTGCTGCTCTCTGGGCAGCAGGCGACCTCGAAAGGCGCAGCGATGCGGCGTGCCTTGTCCGCGAGCAGATCGCTCGCGTCGAAATGAAACAGGATCTTCAAGAGCGGCTGCCTATTTGGGCTGCATCTTCGCCATTACGGCGGCGCGGCGCTCGAGGGCTTCCCGCGGCCAAACCTCGCTCGACTTGTAGTACTCGGCAAACACGGGCGGGCCGGGCGGCAGCACCACCCATGGCTGTTTCGATGCCGTGAAAATATGGATTTCGGGCGGGCAGCGATCGGGCTCGTCGAGTGTGCCTACGCGAACGAAACGAAGCAGGTCTCCCGCGCCGCCATAGTTGCTCCACACGGCGATGCGGCACGACGGACATCGCGAGATCACTTGTCCCTTGCCGCTGTTGGACGGCGTGTTCACGGCTTCGAGCGCGCCTTTGAGCAATTCGACGCGATCGGATTCGATCAGCGCGTTGAGCGCGAACGCCGTGCCGGTCTCGCGCTGGCACCAGCGGCAATGGCAGCAGTGCACAAAGAGCGGCTTCGAGGTCATGCGGTAACGCACTTGGCGGCACGTGCAGCCGCCTTCGTAATGGGTTTGGGCAGTCATGAAATCTTCCTCGTCAATGGCGGCAATTCACATCACGGAAGCAGCCGAAATGTCGTCCGCTGGTTCAGCCGGTATGCAGAAAACCCGCGGTGATCCAGGGTAAACACCTTCTCAGTACCCAGCTCTTCGCCCAAGGCAACCAGTGTCGCATCGGCATAATCCATCGGCACAGTGCCTTCACACAAGCGCTGATAAGGAACATCATCGCGCAGTTGCCGCGTCGGGCCGCTTCGGGGAGGAGAAGACACCATGAAAATGGACGCCAAGCCGCCGTTCCGCCGGGTCGACTTCCTGCAGCCGAATGTCAGGACCGAACGCCGCAGCGACGGAACCATTGTGCTGAGTTCCGGTTACGCGCTGGGTGCGATCGAGCCGAACATCTGCGCTTACCTGCGGCGCTGGGCGCGCGAGGCGCCGGACCGCAATTACCTCGTGCAGCGCGACACCGCGGGCGAATGGCAGCCGGCAACATTCGGCAAGATGCACGCCAGCGCGAATGCGGTCGGACAGGCGTTGCTCGACCGCGGGTTCGGACAGGGGACGGCGGTAATGCTGCTCTCGGGTAACAGCATCGCGCACGCCATGCTCACGTTTGGCGCTATGACGGTCGGCGTTACGGCTGTCCCGGTCTCGCCGGCGTATTCGCTGATGAGCCGCGATTTCGCCAAGCTCAAGTACGTGTTCGAGCTTATTCGCCCGGCCATGGTATTTGTGCAGAACGGCCAGCAGTACGGTGCGGCATTGCGCGCATTGCCGCTGGACGGTGTCGAAGTGGTATATGCGGATGTGCCGCCTGAGGGCATGCCCTCGACCGCTCTCGCCGATCTGATCTCGCGGACCCCGACCGCGGCGCTCGAGGCGGCTTACGCGAACGTCGGACCGGACACGGTCGCCAAGATCCTCTTCACCTCCGGCTCCACCGGCTTGCCGAAGGGCGTCATCAACACCCAGCGCATGCTGACGGCCAACCAGGCGATGGCACAGATGATGCTGCCACCTGATCCCGCGGACCCGCCGATCACGCTGGACTGGCTGCCTTGGCATCATACTTTCGGGGGCAATTTCAATCTCCATGGGGCGCTGCGGCTCGGCGGCACGATGTACATCGATGCCGGACGGCCGATCCCCGGCATGTTCGAGCACACGGTCCGGAATCTGCGCGATCTTTCGCCCACTGCCTTCTCGAACGTGCCCGTGGGGTACGCGATGCTTGCACCGGTGCTCGAGAGCGACGCGGCGCTGAGGAAGAGTTTTTTCGCCCGGCTGAAGATTCTCAGTTACGGCGGCGCGAGCCTGCCGCAGGAGTTGTGGCAGCGCATGCAGGATCTCGCGATCGCGACCATTGGCGAACGTATCATGTTCATTACCGGATGGGGCTCGACCGAGACCGCCCCCACCGCGACAATTCTGCATTGGGCGATCGAGGGCAGCGGCGTGATCGGCCTGCCGTATCCCGGTGTCGAGATCAAGATGGTGCCCACCGGCGCGAAATTCGAGCTTCGCGTGCGCGGGCCAATCGTGACACCAGGCTACTTCAAGCGCCCGGACCTGACCGCTGCCGCTTTCGACGAAGAAGGCTTCTACCGCATCGGCGACGCCGGGCGCTTGGTCGACGCTTCGGATCCGAGCAAGGGACTCGCCTTCGACGGCCGCGTGGTGGAGGACTTCAAGCTCGACACCGGAACCTGGGTCACAGTCGGCAACCTGCGGCTGAAGGCGCTCGATGCGGCGGCGCCCGCGCTTCAGGACGCGGTGGTCACCGGCCACGACAGGCCCTATGTCGGACTGCTCGCGTGGCCGAATCTCGCCGCATGCGCAAAGCTGTGTCGCGATCCGGAGAATGCGAAGACTGCGGAGCGTGTCGTCAAGGACCTCGGCGTTATCGAGCACGTGAGAAAGGGACTCGCGGCGCACCGGGCCCGGGCGGCCGGCTCTTCCGAGCGCATCGGCCGCGTGATATTGATGGCAGAACCTGCATCGCTGGATGCGGGCGAGCTCACCGACAAGGGTTACATCAACCAGCGCGCGACGCTCGAGCGCCGCAAGGCGCTGGTCGAAGCGCTGTATGCGGAGCCGCCGGGCGAGGGAGTCGTTGTGGTGGCGTGAAGTGGCTGAGTTCAGGCATCGACCGGAGCCGGTTTCAATTTCGGGAAGAGTTCATCGACTGGCTTGCCGGTCAATCGCAGATATAAAGCATCCGGACATAAATCAATGTCTTCACTCCATGCGATCGCGCCGCTCGGGTCGACGCGAACACCCTCGAAGACCGTGCGATCCGTCCACACTTTGAATACATGCCGCGACTGTGACTTTGGCACCTGCCCAGGGCGCCAGG
>JANMXB010000570.1:0-8138 GCA_031380765.1 Pseudomonadota bacterium
CAGCGGACCCGGGGGCAGGGCAAGCGTGCCGGCGGCGAGCGCGGCTTTGGCTGCCGAGGCGTTCGCGCGGTTGCGGGCCGCTTTCACGGGGGTGCGGCTTTTGCGCTCGCTCGAGCTCGGGATGCGGCGGATGAACTTGAGGATCGCGGCGGCGACGCCGGCCGCGGCCTGCTCGCCGGCGGCGACGGGACTGGACTTCATTCCAGGTCCTGCGGAACGTCCCTCAGGAATACCGGCAGGTCGGTGGTCGGCGGCCGGGCCGGCACTTGGAAGAACATGTCGGCGACGAATCCGCGGTGATAGGAAGTGTGGTTGACCACGTGGAGCAGGATTTCGTTCCGCGTCATTACGCCGCCGCCGCCGCCCACGAACGTGAAAGCGATTTTTTCCTCCAGCGCAGTCTCGGTCATGCGGTCGCTCCAGTCGATGTACCACCGGTCGACGGTTTCCTGCGCACGCCGCAGCTCTTCGAACGGCAGAGGCTCGGGTGTGTTGCGCGCTGTGTAGCCGTGCTCGCGCCCCTCGAGATGCGCCTGGAAGATCCGGTCGATGACGAGGATGTGATTCAGCGTGTGGACGATGTTCCTGAAAAGCGTGGTGCGCGGTTTCGTCGCCTCGCCTTCGGGCAGCGCGGCTACCGCATCGAAGGTCAGCTTGTCGGCCCACGCGTTGTAGCGCGCGAGCCTGCGGGCGGTGCGCAGTGTAGTCATGGGTTGTTAACGCAGAGGTTACTTGCCAAGGAAGGTGTATGCGACGAAGGCGATGGCTACGAGCAGGACCAGCCAGGGGATTCTCATGCGCCGGGGAACCTCGCCGGGACTCTTTGCCGGGCCCTCGATTTCGGAAGCCTCAACTGCGTCCTTGGCCTCCTCGAGCCCGATGCCGGTCTGCTCGCGCAGCAGCTTGATCGCCTCGATCTTGTCGCCGCGCCTGAGCGCGTCGACGACTTTGTCGGGCAGGCCGGTCTCGGCAGTCATGAACAGGCTCCTCCTTGGTCGCTCATTCTACATTCGCCGACCTCACGACCTCGGCGGCGCCGATCACGCGTTTAAAGCACATGTGCGAGGCGCTCCTCCCTGACCGGGCGAAAGCCCTGCCGCTCGTAGAAGGCGTAGGCCCGTGAATTGTCGCGATGGCATGACGTGTCTATCCTTTTGACGCCACGCCGCTGAAGCTCCATCTTGAGACTGTCGACGAGGAACGTTCCGATGCCCTGGCCTTCCCGTCCCGGTAAGACCGACACATCGTCGAGCTTGACCACGATTCCGCCTGCGCTGGTCGAGATCGCGTAGCAGGCGACGCAGCACGCCACCGCGGCCCCCGATTCGTACACCAGCCAGACGAAGCCGAGCTCGGGGCGGGCGAGGAACAGCGCCAGTGCGTTACGCAGCGCTTCCTCGCCGCCGCCGCCGTAGGCCGGACTGCTGTCGAGGTAGTGCGAATCGGTGGATAGGAAGGCGTGGATCAGCGCGAACGCGTGATCGGCTTCGGCCTTGGTCATTGCCTTTGCGCTCAGGTTTGGATTTGGCATCAGGCGCTTGGCGCCGCAGGGACCAAACCGTAGTAGGGGATTGTCATCTGGCCGACTTTGATTGGAGCGGATTGATTCATTGATTTCCTCCAGTTTGGCGCTCCCATGACTCGGTTGCACCGCGCCTGATGCTGAATAAGGGATGAGGGGCCGGCGACGCCATGGTGCGCCACCGATTGTAGAGGGCCGGGCTGCGGACGATCAACTTGCCCAGCAGGTGTCGCCACTCGTAGTCGAGCTGCCCCGAGGTGCTTTCGATCCGGGCGCTGGCGCGAACCGGTCCGGCCTTCTGGCGGTTGAAGGCATACCCGCGCGACTCGGCCTCGACGAAAATAGAATTGAGGTACGCATTTATTGCGAGCCTTGGCGTCGCGTGCGACTGGAACCGGAGAAGCTGGGGATGATGGCGATAGCCCCTGGTTTCATTCCGCAGAACCGCGCGGGCCAGCAGCGACTCGCGCCATAAAGCGACCAGGCCCTGAGGATCGAGATACTTTGGGTGCAGGGTCCAGAGCCGCATGCTTTACCTCAGGTCGAGTGGCCCGGCGGCTCCAGGCGGCCTATTTTCGCCACGGGGTTGGGCGGTTATCGGCGGTAAGGGCGTCCACGACGAACCAGATGCCGCAGCCCACAAAGCACACGACGAGCACGCCAACCCCCCAGAAAGTCACCTGGGCGGGAATTCGCCATTCGAGGGACACGAACAGAACGGACAATAACCTCAAGGCCCCTGCACCGAGAAGCATCGAAATGCCAAGGACCCAGAACGCGGGAGCGCCTTCGGAAATCCATCGTTCAAAACCAAGGCGCTCTAGCAATTCTTTCATGGCCGCCCGATCAGGTCGTTGACGTCACCGCAGTATAAGGTAGGTGTCCTTCGTGTCGGCAGGGCCGGCGAAACTCAGGCCCGAAGCCGGCTTAAATACGTACCGGTACCGGCGAGCAACCCGTGCAGCCGATACCGGCCTTTGATCGACCCCGAGTCCCCGCCATGTCCGCTGATCGCGGCTGCGGCGAACGCTTCCTCCGTATGCCGCGCGACCGCATCCTCGTCGTATCCGGTGACCGCCAGCACCCACGGCATCTCCGCATCCTTGCCGCGGATCGCCTGTTCCTTGGTCATCGGCGGCTGCGCGGCCGGTTCGAACAAGTGTGCACCGATCAAACCGCGCGACGAAGCGATGGAGGCAAGAGCTTCGGCGAGCCATCCACGCAGTTCGCTCTCCCGGCCTGGCAGCGGAGCGATCCGGATCGTCTGCAGCGCATTTCCGAGACCGGCGCCGGCGCTCGACGTCACGCGGCAAAAGCCGCGCGTCATGCCGCGAAAATTGGGCATCATCTTCGAAGTCCATGGCGTGGGGTTGTTCAGGCGCTCGAGGTAAGGCCGGTCACTCAGGACTTCGACGTTCTCGACTTCGTACATGACGAAATAACGCGCTCCGCCGTCCGTTGCCACCCACCGGCTCGCGCGCAGGAACCCGGGAATTCCAACCCGCTCCGGAAAATGCTCGTGGGTGTGCCAGTCGTCATGTTCCGCGACCGCATCGGCCACGATGGCGTAGAAGAGGAGCATCGCTGCGCTACCGCTCAGTGGCATACGTTTCCTCCATGTTTGCAATGGCAAACCAATGTTCTCAGGAAAGGCCCCGATCTGGTAGCGTTGGCGCGTGAAGCGCTCACTGGAGACCAGGCTTGGCTTTCGTAGGTAAATCGATCCTGCGCCGCGAAGACACGCGGCTCCTGCTCGGCCGCGGACAGTACATCGCCGACCTCGAGCTGCCCGGCATGCTGCACGCCGTGTTCGTGCGCAGCCAGGTCGCGCATGCGCGGATCGGCGCGGTCGACACGGCCGTGGCATCGCAGGCGCCGGGCGTGGTGCTCGTGCTCACGGGCGCGGAACTCGAGAAGATCCTCCCGCCGGTGCGCGACAACCAGATGCCGCTGCCGGCGAAGTGGAAAGCCGCCATCCCGCACCGCATCCTCAACCCGCGCCAGCCTATGCTGTGTACCGACAAGGTGCGGCATGTGGGCGAAGCCATTGCGGTGGTAATCGCGGAGACCCGGGTCGCGGCCGAGGACGCGGCCGAGCTGGTGACGGTGGAGTACGCGCATCTGCCTGCCGTGGTGGACCCCTACAAGGCGCTGGAGAAAGACACCACGCTGGTCCACGAGCGCTTAAAGACCAACGAGATCGGCTGGTTCCACGTCACCAAGGGCGATGCGGAGAAGGCCATCGCGGCCGCGCCGCGCAGGATCAAGCGCCGCTTCGTTCACCATCGCTACGCCGCGATGCCGATGGAATGCCGCGGCGTTGCAGCGGCATGGGATGAGCGCACCGACTCGTACACGGTCTGGTCCTCGACCCAGGTCGTGCATTCGGTGCAGCGCGAGATCGCCAGCACGCTCGAAGTCCCCGAGGCGCGTATCCGGGTGATCGCGCCTGACGTGGGCGGCGGGTTCGGCGTGAAGGGACACGTGTACCCGGAGGACATGCTGCTGCCGTTTCTTGCCCGGCGGCTCGGCCGCCCGGTCCGCTGGCTGGAAACCCGCTCCGAGCACATTCTCTGCTCGACCCATTCGCGCGACCAGCATCACGAAGCCGAAATTGCATTCGATGACGCGGGGCGCATCCTCGCGCTGAAGGACAGTTTTGTCGTCGACTGCGGCGCGTGGAACCCGCTGGGCGTGGCGGTCGTCTACAACACGGCCGCGCACCTGCCCGGGCCCTATCGGATCGAACACCTCTCGGTCGAAGCGCGCGTCGCGGTGACCAACAAGGTGCCGAATGCCCCGTACCGCGGCGCGGGCCGTCCGGAAGCCGTGCAGGTGATGGAGCGCCTCATGGATCTCGTCGCGCGCGAGCTCGGAATCGAGCCGGCGGAGGTGCGCAGGCGCAACATGATCACTCGCAAGGAGATGCCCTATAGCGCAGGCATTCCTTACCGCGACGGCGAGCCCATCGTCTACGACAGCGGCGACTATCCCGAGGCGTTGTCCAAGGCGCTGGCAGCGCTGGGCGGAGTTGAAGCCTTCCGCAGGCGGCAGAAGGACGCCCGTGCAAAAGGGCGCTTCCTGGGCCTGGGCATCGGTTGCTACACCGAAGGCACCGGCATCGGCTCGTTCGAAGGCGCCACGGTCAGGGTCGACCCGAGCGGCAGGATCTGCGTTTCGTCGGGCGCGTGTCCGCACGGCCAAGGCATGGAAACGATTTTTTCCCAGGTCGCGGCCGATGCCTGGGGCGTCGAGCCCGAAAGCATCATCACCGCGTTTGGCGATACGGCGTCGATCCCGATGGGGTTCGGGACGATCGCCAGCCGTACCACCGTGACCGTTTCGGCGGCGATTCATCACGCGAGCGCGAAGCTGCGCGAAAAAATGTTCGTCATCGCCGGCCACAAGCTCGAATGCGCCGTGGCCGACCTCGAGCTGAGGAACGGCCGTGTCGGCATTACCGGCGTGCCCGGGGCGGAGATGACCTTCGCCGAAATCGCGCGCGCCGCCCGGCCGGGCTGGGACCACGGCCGCCCGCCGGGTATCGAGGCCGGCTTGCAGGAAACGTACTACTTCGAGCCGCCCACCGTGACCTGGTCTTATGCCGCGCACGCGGCCATCGTGGAAGTCGACATCGAGACCGGCCGCGTGGCGATCGAGCGCTATGTCGTTTCACACGACTGCGGCGTGCTGGTCAACCCGATGCTCGCGGAGGCCCAGATCGTCGGCGGCGTGGTGCAGGGCATCGGCGGAGCGACGTACGAGGCCATAGCCTATGACGCCGAGGGCCAGCTGCTGTCCGGATCCTTCATGGACTACACGATGCCCGTCGCCGGCGACGTCCCCGAGATCGTCCTCGTCCACCAGGAAATACCTTCGCCCCTGAACCCGCTCGGCGTCAAAGGGCTGGGCGAGGGCGGCGCGATCTCGCCGCCGGTGGTGCTCGCCAACGCGGTGTGCGATGCTCTTTCCCATCTTGGCATCGAAATCAACACCACGCCGGTGAAGCCGGAAACGCTGTTGTGGGAAATCCAGTCGAAAACGCAAAACGTACGGAGGGAGCCATGAAAGTAAGCAAGCGATTCGCCATTGCAGTCCTGCCCCTGATGCTCGTCGCTGCGGCGCTCACGGCCCAGGCGCAGCCCAAGCCCGCGGCGCCCACGACGCTGTCGTTCAACTGGGAAGGCGCCTACGGCCGCGCCAACATCCTCGTGTGGCCTTTCCGGCCGGGCGGCCGCTACGAGCAGCTCGTCACGCAGTACACGGGCGGCACGCTGAAGATCGACAACAAGGAGAAGCTCTTCAGCCTCATGGACTCGGCGTTCGCCGTAGGCGACGGTCGCATCCTCATGGGCACGCAGTCCATTGCCGCCGCTTCCGGCACCTATCCGCTGCTCGATTTCGGCGGGATCCCGGGCCTGTTTTCCGAGATCCCCAACGGCGCCACCGAATACGCGCAGGCCCTCCTCGATCCGAAGATGATGGCGGTGCTCGACAACTACACCAGGCCCGCCGGCTTCAAGGTCCTCGGCTCGGCGATATCCCTTGCCAACAACGCGCTGTGGGGCAACAAGCCGATCAGGACGCTGGCCGATTTCAAGGGCGTGAAGATGCGCGCCTCCGGGCGCACGCAGACTTCGGCGCTGCGCGACCTCGGCGGCAGCCCGCTCACGCTGTCGATGGCCGAGATCGAGGAGGCCTTGAGCCGCGGCACGGTCGATGCGATCACCACCAGCAAGAGCTTTGGCGCGGAGAGGGGGCTCACCCAGCTTTCGAAGTACGTTTCGATCTGGCCGATCACGCCGATCTTTCCGCAGTTCATCCTGATCAACCTCAAGGCCTGGGACAAGCTCGACCAGCGCCAGAAAGACGGCCTGCTGAGGGCTTCGGCGCAGCTGACCGGCGAGATGGCCACCGCCCTCGAGCAGATGGAAAACACCTACAACCTGTGGATCCGCTCGACCAAGACCGAGATGATCGTTCCCGATGACGCGGAGGTGCGCAAAGCCATGGCGCTGATGCAGCCGGTGGTGAAGGAGTGGCTCGAAACGGCCGGCCCGTACGGCAAGGATGTGCTGCGCATCGCTGTGACCCATGCGAAGGGCCCGTCGGTGGGAGTCATTCGCGACATGGCGAAGTAGGAGCGGCACAAACCGGGGGAGAGATGGAGCGATTCACGCGGTTCATCGAGAAGCTGTCGTACGGCACCGGCTACGCGGCGGGCGTGGTCCTGCTCGGCATCATCGTGCTCACCATGGTCGAGGTCGTTTCACGCTACGTCCTGCAGAACCCGCTGATCCTGAGCGACGAGCTCGGCGGCTATGCGATGGTCGCGGTAAGTTTCCTCGGGCTCGCGTACTGCGCGCAGGAGAACGGCCATATCCGCATCACGTTCATCGTCGAGCGGCTCAACCCTCGCACCACCGGCTACCTCCGCATTGCGTCCCTGGTGCTCGGGCTTGCGTTCGTGACGGTGGCCGCCTGGGTGAGCTGGAAATTCCTCGGCGACTCGTTTACGCGCGACATGCGCTCGAACTCCATGCTGAGGACGCCGCTGAAATGGCCGCAGATGGCGATGCCAGTCGGCTTCACGCTGTTCGCGCTGATCCTCCTGGGCCAGCTGGCGCGGGCGCTGCAGCGCCTGCGCGGGGGGCGCGTCGTCGACGAATTCGGCGTGGAGGAGTTCTGAGATGAGCCCCGAACTTGTCTCTGCGCTTCTCATGGGGGGCTTGCTTGTCCTGCTCGCGCTCGGCGTCGAGATCGCCGTCGCCATGGCCGTCGCGGCCTGCGTGGGCCTGGTGTTCGCGGTCGACAAGCCGCTCGTGCAGATGGCGTGGACCGCATGGGAGTCGCTCAACTCTTTCACGCTGCTCGCGATGCCGCTCTTCATTTTCATGGGGGCGGTGTTTTCCGGGAGCGGCGCGGTGAACCTGCTTTTTGCAGCGCTGGACAAATGGCTGGGCTGGCTGCCCGGGGGACTCGCCTCGGTGGTGGTCGCGGCCAACGGTGTGTTCGGCGCGATCTCGGGCTCGAGCGTGGCTGCCGCCGCCACGTTCAGCATGATCGCCTACCCCGAGATGGAAAAACGCGGCTACGACCCGAAACTCTCGATCGGCGCGATCGCGGTCGGGGGGACGCTGAGCGTTCTCGTGCCGCCGAGCCTGATCCTGATCGTCTACGGCTCGTGGGAAAACGTGTCGGTGGCGCGCCTCTTCGCCGCGGCGCTGATTCCCGGCATGGTGCTCATGCTGCTGCTCATGGCCACGGTCATCGTGATGGTCAAGCTGAAGCCCGAGCTTGCGCCGCGCTCGCAGCCGGCGTCGTGGGCCGAGCGCATCAAGGCGATCAAGGACATGATCCCCTGGCTGGTGGTGATCGTGATCGTCATGGGCTCGATCTTCGGCGGCCTCATGACCCCGACCGAGGCGTCCGCCCTCGGGGGAATCCTGGCGCTCGGCATCGCTTGGTACTACAACACGCTCAGCTACGCGATGGTGAAGAACTCGATGCTCTCCGCGGTGAAAGTCACTGCGATGATCGCATTCATCATTTTCGCCGCGCGCCTGCTTTCGTTCGTGCTGCAGGACCTGGGCGCCACCGCGAAAGTGTCCTCCGC
>JANMXB010000574.1:0-7020 GCA_031380765.1 Pseudomonadota bacterium
CTGGCCTGCGTATTCTATAGGGCAGCCGGTGTTTGTCATAGGTTATGACAATAAATGATCACCCTGCGGAACCGGCCCGCTGCTCGCCCTGAAAAATTCCCCACAGGACTACGACGAGAACATGCTCTAGTGCGTCCGGCAGAGAATCCGGGCGGCCTCAATGCGGACATTCCCGTCCAACCAGAAAAGGGCTTCTCTAAGCCGCGCGCAGCCCGTTTCCCGCTACAGCCCGCGGCCCGAGGTTACGAATGCCGCCGCCCGTAGCTGAAGCAATTCCCACCACGGCGGCTGCTGTGCGACCCAAACGGTCAGCTGGCCATTCACGTGCGCCGTGCAGGCGAAGTCGTATCTTGTCGCCACCGTGAACGGAAGGCGGAAGCTCTGGCCGGGCATGATCAGAACCGGGCCGAACATCTGCGGCACATCGTCGTTGTTCTTCATTACCAGGATATCCCTGACGCCGATGGTCAGATGGAGCTCGGCAGGAAGGACATCGAGTTTCTCGCCGGCGCTTCTGCGGGCCCACGTTCCTTTTGGAATCACGTGAACCTCTTCCCTCGCCTCCTCGCCCACTGGCGTCAGCCCGGCCCACGCGACACCGCCCAGAGCCAATCCGGCCAGCAATACCCATAGCCAGTGTCGACGAAGCATCCTCATTTCACTCGACTCATCTGATTGTGGCAATGACCGGAATCTTTCCCGCTTTTTCGAATTCCAATGTGACACCGATCGTTTCGCCCGCCTTGAGGTCGCGCTTCAGGCCGAGCAGCATGAGGTGGTAGCCGCCGGGTTTCATTTCGACCTTGTGCCCCGCTGGAACGTCTATTTTCCTGACTTCGCGCATCATCATCATTCCAGCTTCAAGGTAGCTTTCGTGAATCTCCGTCTTGGCGGCGGCCTCGCATGCGGCGCGGACCAGCGCATCGGGCGCATTGCCTGAATTGACGAGCATGGCATAGACAGCGCTGTTTGCGCTCCACGAGCCGCCTTGCATAATGGCGGCCCGGCGCGCCCAAACCCCGTCCGCCTGAATATTCTTATGGCCGGCTTGGCCGGCCACCAGGACCGGCACCGCCAGTACTGCAGCCAGGATCACGGACAGGAACTTGCTATTCATGTACCGCGTTGGCATCTTGAGGCTCAGTTTTTCAGCAACGACCGGATGTCGTGCGCAATATCGTCCACGGTGCGGCCGCCAAATGGCAGCATGGCGCGCAGCCGTCCCTCGCGATCTATGAAGTAGACAAACGACGAGTGATGCACCAGGTAGGCGGACGGGTGGCTTCCTACAGATTTTTTTGCTATGGCGATGCCATAATCTTTGCGCACCTTGGCAAGCTGTTCGGGCGTTCCCGTTGCGCCGAGAAACGAATCGTCGAACGCCGAAAGATACGTTTTCAGCCGCGCCGCGCTGTCGCGTTCCGGGTCCACCGTGATATAGACGACCTGAAAGTCTTTGGCCTGCGGGCCCAGTTTCTTGCGGGCCTGCGCCAGTTCCGCAAGCGTGGTCGGGCACACGTCCGGACAAAACGTGTAGCCGAAGCCAAGCGCGACTACCTTGCCCCGGAAGCGGCTGAGTTTGAAATCGACGCCATCCGATCCGCGCAGCGAGAATTCCGGAGCCGGCCGAGGCGGGTCGAAGACCCCCGACTTCAAGCCGGAAGGCTCTGCGGCGCCCGCCTGGGCGGCAAAGGCAGCAAGCAGAAATAGCGCGCGAATTTCGCGGGGCATCGGCCTTTTTACGCCGGGAGCATCACGCGAGTCGCGCTCGCGTTCTTCACAAAGCTCTCGTCCACGTACTTCTCGAACGGGATGTGCTGCTTGATCGTTCCGGCCGCGATGGACAGTTTCATCAGGTCATCGAACTCGGGCTTTACGAGCCTCAAGTCGCCGTAGGTCACGCGGTCCGGCGGATTCTCCATCACGAACTTGAGCACATTCACGTCCTGATTGAAGAACTTGGGTCCGGCCGCGATTTCGACTCCTTTCGTCCGGTTCGCGGGCGCCTGGTCCAGCCACTGGCCCGCCGCGAGCACGTGGTTCACGAGCTGCTGAACCAGCGGGCGGTTCTCCCTTATCAGCTCGTCGCGCACCGTGAGGACGCAACAGATATAGAGCGGCCATTCATCGCGCGTCATGCTCAGAGGGCGGGCGTATCCCGCGCGCTGCGCAACCGCGCCGAAAGGCTCGCCCGTGGCGTAGGCGTCCACCGACTTGGCGTACAGCGCCGCGGGCATGTCTGGCGGCGCCATCTCCACGACCTGGACATCCTTCTCCGACAGGCCCTCCTTCTGCAGCATCTTCCTCAGAAACAGATAGTCGACGGCAAAGCGGCTCGGTATGGCCACCCGCTTGCCCTTGAGGCTCTTGAAATCCGTGTAAGGGGAATCGGTCCGCACCATGATGACGGCCCCCGACCGGTGGCCAAGCGCGACGATCTTGACCGGTATTTTTTTGTCCACCATATCCATTGCGAGCGGCGCCAGCATGTAAGTCGCCTGGATCCGGCCCGCCATCTGCGATTCCTTTATTTCCGGCCAGCCGTTGTACTTGCTGAACTCGAAGAGGCGGTCGCCCGACGCGTTTGTCATCGTACAGGCGATGGGAAGGCTGAGATTGCAAGTGACCGGCAGCGCGCCAACCGGCAACGGCTTCGTCGCGCTCTGCGCGAATGTGTGCGTGCCAAAAGGGCACAAGACCGCTGCAGTTCCGAGCAACAACTGCCGCCTGCGCTGATTGAACTGGCCCCATGGGGGATTTGCTTTGTGCATGGCGCGCCCTTTCTTTCCGGTGGATCGAACACTCGTGGTGCGACTCTGGTGGGATTATAGTGAACTTCCCCCAAGTTTCATAGGCCATACGTTTATCATTATAATCAATAGCAATATACACTCTCCTGCGACTGCTTAACGCTGGTGCGGCAGCCCTCGGGTGCGGCCCGGCTCAAGGAGGTTCGACAGTGGATGACTCCATCGAAATTCGGCACCTGCGGTACTTCGTGGCAGTCGCCGCGACCGAAAACTTTACACGCGCGGCCGAACGCCTGTGCATTTCGCAGCCGAGCGTCTCCCAACAGGTGGCGCAACTCGAACGCATCCTGGGTACGTCGCTCTTCAGGCGCATAGGCAAACGGGTGCAGCTGACGGAGGCCGGGAGCAAGTTCCGTCAGGGCGCCGAAGTCGTTCTGCGCAAGCTGGACGAGGCATGCGGCTCGGTGCATGACCTCACCGATCTGGTCTCCGGACACGTCGATCTCGGCGTCATTCCGGCGCTGCACGTGGCCTGGGTGCCTCCCGTGCTCGAGCGCGTTGCGCGCGATTTTCCCGGGGTGACAGTCGGGGTGCGGGAGCGCGCTTCCAGCGCTATCGAGACAGAACTCGAGGCGGGGCGCCTTGATCTGGGGTTCGGACTGATGACCCGCAGCTCGCCGAATATCAGATATGAACACCTGCTTTCGGAGCCGTTCTCGCTGATCGTATCCGAGGGGCACAAATTCGCGCGGCGCAGGAGCGTCGATCCCGGCAGTCTGGCCGGCGAAAGGCTCGTGCTCCTGCCCGACAGATTCGACATGCGTCGAGAGGGCGATGAATTCTTCCGGATCTCGCGGATTCGCCCCAGGGTGGCGTTCGAGATCGACAGCATTGACGCGCTTCTCACCAGCGTCGCGAGCGCGGGAACCCCGACGATTCTCCCGGGAATCGTGCTGCGCGGCCGGGATGCGCTGCGGCTGCGGGCAATCCCCCTGACGGGCAACGTGCGCAATATTCAATTCGGCATCCTTTCGACGTCGACGGGAACCGCCAGCCCCGCTGCCTTTGCGGTCGCTGCGGTCTTGAGGATGCTGGTCCACGGGAATTCCGGGTCGCCGAATACGGCACCGGGGCTGCGACGGCGGCTCGTCGCCGGGAAGAAGTCTCCGGCCTGAAACATCTTTTCGGCCCCGCCGTTGCACTGCGCCGAGGCATCGCCTAGAATTCGAACGATGGTTCAAATTTCGAATCTCCGTTCGATCCCTGCCGATCCAGGCTCCGACCGCGCGCGCCGCAAAAGCGAGGCGCGCCGCCTGGACATCCTGCGCGCAGCCGCACGCGTATTCCGCCGCCGCGGTGTGGCGGCGGCCGGCATGCGCGAGATCGCCGACGAGGCGGACCTGTCCCCGGGCAACCTCTACTACTACTTCCGCGGCAAGGACGAGCTGCTTTATTTCTGCCAGGACCGCACGCTGCAGCAGATGCATACCGCGGTCGAGGCGGCCCGCGCCTCCGCGGCGCCGGTGGCCGAGCAGTTGCGCTCTGTGCTGGTGGCGCATTTGCACTGCACGCTCGATGAGCTGGAGGGCGCAACGGCGCACCTCGAGGTCGAGGCCCTGCCCGAGAACCTGCGCCGGCAGATCGTCGAGAAGCGCGACGGCTACGAGCGGGCGGTGCGCGCGCTGGTGGCCAAGGGCGTGAAGCGCGGCGAGTTCGCACGGTGCGACGCGGCGCTGGTCACGCGCGCCATGCTCGGCGCGGTCAACTGGGCCGCGCGCTGGTATCGGCCCGATGGGTCGCAGTCGGTTGCCGAGATTGCCCAAGGCTTGTCCGGCTACCTGGTGCGCGGCCTGCTCCCGGCCATGCATGCCGGCAAAGCCAAATCGCAGGCGAGACCATGCTGACGGGATTCCGGCGCAGGCTCGGGGAGCTCAAGGACAAGCTCGAGCGCAGGGCCGCGACGCTGGGCTCCCCGCCCGCGGTCTACGAGCCGATCAGCGACCTCGACAAGGGACTCCTTCTCGACTGGATCACCGGAAAAATCGACGATGCCGCGCTGATCGATCACGCGCGCTCCCGCGACGACAAGCTCGCCCTGATGGCGAGGGCGTGCGCGGTGCGCTCGGGCAATCCGCGCGTGTGGACGGCGCGCGCGCAGTTCTGCCTCGACGAAGGCCTCGGCGCGGAAGCGGTCGAATACGCGAGACACGCCCACATATTGGGGCAGGGGGAGCCCGAAGTAGGCCTCGTCCTGCTCAAGGCGCTGATCGCAGCGGGGCTGCGCGAAGAGGCGTTGCAGCTCGTTCCCACCGCCCTGTTCGACGCCCGCCGCACGAACAAGCACAGCCTGCGGATCGAGGTAGCGGGCTTGTGGCGCTCGCTCGAGCCCGGGTCAGTCGAGCCGCTCCTGGAGGCCGCGCGCACGCACGTCGCCGCGGGCGATCCCGCCAGGGCGGTCGCGGAATTCAGGAAGCTGGCCGGCGCATTCGGTCCGCGCGCGGAAATCCTGCTGCCGCTTGCGTCGGTCTACCAGGACCTGCTGCGCATCGAGGAGGCGGGACGCGTGTACCAGGAGGCGGTCGACGCCGAGCCCGACAACGTCGATGCGCTGTGCATGGCGGGTGTCTGCGCGCGCGACCTGGGCGACGCGCCAACCGCCGATCGCCTGCTCACGCGGGCGCTGGAGCTCGATCCGGGCTCGTCGTTCGCGCTCTTCAACCTCGGCACGCTGCGGCTCAACCAGGGTCGCATCGACGAGGCGGCCGGCCTCATGCAGGGCGCGCGCGCCGCCAGCCGCGGCGAGCCGTGGACGGCCGATACAATGGCCGCAAAGCTCGCCACGCCGGTCGCGCGCAATTCCGACGACGTGGAATGGGCCAACGCGCGCTTCAAGCTGGTCCACGACATCGAGCAGTTCCAGTACCTTCGCGTGGCGGGGCGTGTCGGCGCGGCCCTCGATCCGGTGATCGCGGAATACAGGGCGGTCCTGCGCGACCCGCTGCTGCCGGCGGACGCTTACAGCATGGTTGCGCTCGACCCGGCCCGCTACCCTCTGCTTGCCCGCTCCTACAAAGCACCCGTGCACGCGCCCGATCCCGAGCCGCCGCCGGGTCCCCTGGTGAATCCGGACCTTGCGTGGGGAGATATCGAACAGAAGTATTTCGACGCGAAGCCCAGCCTCGTGGTCATCGACGACCTGCTCACAACGCAAGCGCTTGCCGCGATCCGCGCGTACTGCCTCGAGAGCACCATATGGAACGAGCTCAAAGGGGGGTATCTCGGCGCTTACATGCCGGATGGTTTCTCCGGGCGCCTTCTCCTGCGCATCGGGTCGGAGCTCCGCTCGCGCCTGCCGCGGGTCATCGCCGCGCACCTGATGCACGCCACTTGGGGGTACAAGTACGACTCGCGCTATGCGGGAATCGGCGTTCACGCCGACGACGCCGCGGTGAACGTGAATTTCTGGATTACGCCGGACGCCGCGAACCTGGATCCCGAGTCCGGCGGCCTGGTCGTTTACACGCACAACGCGCCGCGCGACTGGAGTTTCCAGCGCTTCAATTCGGACCGCGCCGAGATCTACCGCTACCTGGAATCGGTGGAAGCGAAGAAAGTCAGGGTCCCGTACCGGGCCAACCGCGCGGTGATCTTCGACTCGGACCTGTTTCACGAAACGGATGCGTTCCGCTTTCGCGAAGGCTACGAAAACCGGCGCGTGAACATCACGATGCTGTACGGCGCGCGGCTGGCATAGAGGAGACGCAGATGCAGATGCAGCATGTTCACCTGACCCTGCAGGTCAACGGCGAAACGCAGCAGGTGTCGTTTGCGCCCTACAAGACGCTGCTCGAGGTCCTGCGCGAAGACATGTTCCTCACCGGCACCAAGCACGGTTGCGAGCTTGGCGAATGCGGCGCCTGCGCAGTGCTGGTCGACGGCCAGCCGTTGCTCGCGTGCCTCGAACTGGCCATCGAATGCGAAGGCCGTGCGATCGAAACGGTCGAAGGGCTCGCAAACGGCTCGGTGCTGCACCCGCTGCAGGCCGCTTTCGCCGACCTCGGTGGCGCGCAGTGCGGCTATTCACGCCGGGAATCCTCATGACCGCAAAAGCGCTGCTCGAAGCGGAGCCGAATCCCTCGCGCGAGCGCATTCGCGAGGCGGTCTCCGGAAATCTTTGCCGTTGCACCGGCTATCAGCAGATTTACGAATCGATAGAGGAAGCGGCGCGGCGTATGTGCAGGGGGAAAGAGCCCCCCCGCACCCCCCACGC
>JANMXB010000580.1:0-2359 GCA_031380765.1 Pseudomonadota bacterium
GTCGCCGAAGTGGCGGTGGAGCAGCTCGCCCTGCAGCGCGATGCGCATGTTGGTGACCTCTTCCTCGTCGACGAAGAGGTCGGAATTGCGCGTGACGCGGAACTGGTAGCAGCCCAGCACGTTCATGCCGGAGAAGAGCTCGCCCACGTGGCCGTGCAGGATCGAGGACAGGAACACGAATTCGTTGCCGCCCCCGGCCAGCTCCGCGGGCAACCGGATCAGCCGTGGAAGCGCGCGCGGCGCCTGGACGATGGCGGCGCCGGAGCTGCGCCCGAACGCGTCGCGGCCTTCGAGCTCGACCACGAAATTGAGGCTCTTGTTGAGGACCTTGGGAAACGGATGCGCCGGATCCAGGCCGATCGGCGTGAGCACCGGCAGCAGCTCGCGGAAGAAATACTCGCGGATCCACTGGCGCTGCGCGGGATTCCAGTCGGCACGGCGGCGGAAGTGGATGCCTTCCGCAGACAATTGGGGCAGTAGGACCACGTTGAGGAGCTTGTACTGCTCGTCCACGATCTTGCGCACCTCGCCGATCACCAGCGCATAGACCTCGGCGGCGCCTTTGCCGTCGGGGCCGGGCTCGTGGACATTGAGCTTGATCTGCTCTTTGAGCCCCGCGACGCGGATCTCGACGAACTCGTCGAGGTTGGACGAAACGATGCACAGAAAGCGCAACCGCTCCAGGAGCGGCACCGTTTCGTCGGCCGCCTGGGCGAGCACGCGCCGGTTGAACTCTAGGATGCCGAGCTCACGGTTGAGGAAATGCGCGTGCGGCGAGGAGCGCTTCAAGGAGGCAGTGGAGGGCAGGCGCCAAACCGCCAGTTTAATCCGGATGCGTCGACAATTTGTGACAGACGCCGGGCGGTGCTAACGTCCCCCCCATGGCACGCCATGACCTCCTCGCCGCAGTCGATCTCGGCTCCAACAGCTTCCATCTCGCCATCGGGCGGGTGGTCGAGAGCCAGATCTACCCGCTCGATTCGCTGCGCGAGGTCGTGCGCCTGGGCGGCGGCCTTACCGCGGAGAAGCGCATCGACCGGGCCACCCAGGCACGCGCGCTCGAGGCCCTGGCCAAGTTCGGCGAGCGCTTGCGCGGCTTTCCGAAGCAGGCCGTGCGCGCGGTCGGCACCAACACGCTGCGCGTGGCGAAGAACGCCCCGCAATTCCTGCGCGATGCCCGCGACGCGCTCGGATTCCCTATCGAAGTGATCGCCGGCCGCGAGGAAGCGCGCCTCATCTATCTTGGCGTTGCGCATTCGCTGCCGGCCGGAAACCAGAGGAGGCTCGCGGTGGACATCGGCGGCGGCTCGACCGAGGTCACCATCGGCGTGGGCCTGGAGCCGCAGCTCACCGAGAGCCTTTACATGGGGTGCGTGAGCTACAGCCTGAGATTTTTCCCCGACGGGCGGGTCGACAAGGCGGGCATGAAGGCCGCGGAGCTTGCCGCGCGCCAGGAACTGGCCGGCATCGTGAAGGAATACAACGCCGCCGGGTGGCAGGAGGCGGTCGGGTCCTCAGGGACCGCGAAAGCCCTTGCGGACCTGCTGGCGCAGAACGGCTACGCCGAAGACGGCATCACCCACGAGGGCCTCGAGCGCTTGCGCAGCCACCTGATCAAGCTGGAGCGCGCCGATGACCTGCCCGGGTTGCGGCCGGATCGCGCGCCGGTGCTGCCCGGCGGATTGGCCATCATGCTGGCGGTGTTCGACGGGTTCGGCATCGAAAAAATGAGCGTGTCCGAAGGCGCCCTGCGCCAGGGCGTGCTCTACGACCTGCTCGGCCGGGTCGAGCACCGTGACATGCGCGAGGCGACAGTGAGCCAGTTCGTGCGCCGTTACCACGTCGATGCCGCGCAGGCCGAGCGCGTGCGCAGCCTGGCGCTGCGCTTGTACGACGCCCTGGTGCCCGACAGCGGCGAGGAGGGCAAGGACCGTCCGCGCGAGGACGACGCGGATCGCCAGCTGCTCGGCTGGGCGGCGCGCCTGTCCGAAGTAGGGCTGTCGATCGCGCACGCCCAATACCACAAGCATTCGGCCTACGTGTTGTCGAATGCCGACATGCCGGGTTTCTCGCGCATGGAGCAGCAGCGCCTCGCGCGCGTCGTGCTCGCCCATCGCGGCAAACTCGGCAAGGTCCAGGACGCGGGCATCGAGGGCGCCGAATGGCTGCTCGTGTTTTCGCTCCGCCTGGCCACCCTGTTGATGCGCAGCCGCACCGACGCCGCGTTGCCGCCCCTCAAGGCAGGCGCCGATGCGGCCGGATTCACGATTGAAGTCCCGCAGGCCTGGCTGGACGACAATCCGCTCACCGGCGCGGCGTTCGAGTCCGAAAGCGACATCTGGCGTGCGGTCGGAATGAA
>JANMXB010000586.1:0-8965 GCA_031380765.1 Pseudomonadota bacterium
GCGGTGCCGGAGCCAAAGAAGAACTATGAAATCAACCTGCGCTCGATCATGAGCGCGGGCGAGTCTGTCGGCACGACAGTGATCGAGTGGGCGCGGGAACACCTCGGCGTAACGATCAACGAGATGTTCGGCCAGACCGAAATCAACTACGTGGTCGGCAACTGCCAGGCAGCCTGGCCGGTGAAAGCCGGGTCGATCGGGCGCCCTTATCCAGGACACCGTGTCGCGATCATCGATGAGGCCGGCAACGAGCGAGCGCGCGGCGAGCTGGGCGAGATTGCCGTGCATCGCACCTGCAACGGCATGCAGGACGCGGTGTTCTTCCTTGAGTACTGGAAAAACCCGCAGGCCACCAATGACAAGTTCATCGGTGACTGGGGCTGCACCGGCGACCAGGGCCGCATGGACGAGGACGGTTACATCTGGTACCAGGGGCGCTCGGACGACGTGATCAAGAGTTCGGGTTATCGCATCGGACCGGCGGAAATCGAAAGCTGCCTGGTGAAGCATCCTGCCGTCCTCAATGCTGCGGTGATCGGCAAGCCGGATGCCGCCCGCGGCGCGATCGTCAAGGCATTCATCGTGCTGCAGCCGGGGCGGAGCCCTTCGGCTGCCCTCGAAGAAGAAATCCGCCAGCACGTGCGCGGGCGCCTTGCGCCGTACGAATACCCGCGCGAAATCGAATTCATTGCCGAGCTCCCGATGACCACGACCGGCAAGGTGCAAAGGAAAGTCCTGCGCCAGCGCGAGGAAGAACGCATGCGATCGGGTACGTCTGCCCGATGAACCGTTTCCAGAAGGTCGTGCTCTGCGGGGCTGCGCTCGACATCCTCGTGCTGTTCCTGTTTCCGCCTTACGACCTCGTGAGCGTCGGCCGGGGAACGCCGATGTTCGATGCGTTTTACCCCATGTTCGCCGTGCCCCCCAACCGCATGGTCAACGGCGACGTCCTGTACCTTTTCACGTTCGCGGTCCTGATCAACGCCGCGCTCGCCTGGCTGCTCCTGGCCGGATCGAGGGCTGCACCGGGCGAGCCGCGCGTAAAGGCGCAGACGCTGGTCGTCGTTTTCGGAATCGTCAACCTGGCCGTTGCGCTCCTGTTCCCGCCGATGGAGGCCTTCCCTTTCGCGCAGCGCATCACGGTCGGCACGTTCGACGGGTTTTATTTCGCCTTCGGCGACAAATCGCGGCGCTCGATCTTCGTGCCGCTGCTTTATATGGAAGTCCTGTTCGCGCTCACCAATGCGTTCGCGTTCTGGCTGGCCATGAGCGTTGCACGGCGCGCCGTCCCCGTCGATCCGGGTCCGCTCACCATGTTCGCGCAGGCCGACGCGCTGCGGGAGCGGGCCACCCAAAAAATGCACGGCAGCGCGGCATCGGGGATCTCGGCCGCCAAGCGTGGGCCGGAACGGCGCAAGCGGCACGACCCCGCTTACAAGGGCCCCGAGCGGCGCAAGAAAGGCGAGCGCCGCCGCTCGCAGAAGCATTGAGGCCGGCCGGCTTTGGCCGCCACAATCTTCAACATTTAATTTGCAAGACTCAATGCTATGGCGTCTGAACAGCCAATTCGTATACCGCTTTTGGCAATTACTCAGGCCGGCGCCGTGACGATGCCGCGCGCAAACAGGGACTCGATCCGCTCGGCCGGGTAGCCGAGCCCGGCAAGGATTTCGCGCGCATTCTCCGAAACGAGCGGCGGGTCGTTGCGCTTGCCCAGCCGCTCGCCGTCGAGTTCAAGCGGCAGCGTGGGCACGCGGATCGACTTGCCCGGCGCAACGCGCATGTCCATCAGGCCGCCCGAGGCGTTGAGGTGCGGGTCGTCGAACAGGTCCCAGGGCTTGTTGATCGGAGCGTAGGGCAGGCCGATGTCGTCGAGCTTTTTCTCCAGATCGGCACGCGTCCAGGCCTTGAGGACTTCGCCTACTTTCGGGATCAGCCAGCCGCGATTCTTCACGCGCTGCCCGTTGGTGCGGATTTCCGGATTGGCGGCGAGCTCCGGCTGGCCGAACTCGCGGCAGAACACTTCCCATTGCGTGTCTGTGACCACGCCAACGAAAAGGCGCGCCTTATTCTTATCTTCGCCTTCCCCGGTGTCGCGGGTATCAAAGATGTCGTACACGCCCCACGCCGGTTTCTTCACCGACATTGGCGGCGGCGCTTCTCCGGTGATCGCAAACTGGGCCATGTGCTGCGACACGAGGAACGCCGTGTTCTCGAACAAGGCGCTCTTCACCAGCTTGCCGCGCCCGGTCGTCTCCCGCTCATGCAGGGCTGCGAGCAGGCCGATGGCCGCGAACATGCCGCCCATGATGTCGTTCACCGATGAGCCCACGCGCAGCGGCCGGTCGGGCAGGCCGGTCATATAGGCCAGGCCGCCCATCATCTGCACCACCTCGTCCAGCGCCGGACGGTTCTCGTACGGACCGTTGAGGAAACCCTTGAGGGTGCAATAGACGAGGCGGGGGTTGCGCCTTGAAAGATCGGCGTATCCGAGCCCGAGCCTGTCGAGCGCGCCGGGACGGAAATTCTCGGTGACGGCGTCGGCGGCATCGACGAGCTTGAGGACGACCTCCATGCCCTCCGGGCTCTTGAGGTCGAGGGCGATGCTCTGCTTGTTGCGGTTGAAGATCGGGTAGAAGCCGGCGCCGGCGCCGTGCAGCCGGCGCGTGTTGTCGCCCTCGAGCGGCTCGACCTTGATCACGTCCGCGCCGAGGTCCGCGAGTACGAGGCCGCAGGTCGGCCCCATCACCATGTGAGCGAATTCGACTACCCGAATCCCTTTCAGCGGCAGTTGTGCCATCTAGGCCGCTGCGCGCGCGCCCGCTGCACGGCGAAAACCCTTCGGCAGGCCGGCGCCGGCGAAGTGGCCGTACACCGGTTCTTCCGGAATGCCGTTCACGAGGATCTCGCGCGCCTTGAGCAGGGCGTCGAAATCGATTCCCGTCCTGAGGCCCATGCTCTCGAACATGAAGACGAGGTCTTCGGTCACCACGTTGCCGCTCGCGCCCGGCGCGAACGGGCAGCCGCCCAGGCCACCCATCGATGAATCGAAGGCGCGCGCGCCTTCTTCGTAAGCCGCAAGCGCATTGGCAAGCCCCAGACCGCGGGTGTTATGCAGATGAACCCCGTCGAGCTTGCCGCCGATCGCGTCCTTGACCTTGCGGAACAGGCGCCTCATCTGCGCCGGGTTGGCGTAGCCGACCGTGTCGGCCAGCGCGACGCAGTCCACCCCCGCGGCAACGAGCAGTTTGGCGATGCGCACGACTTCATCCTCCGGGACTTCGCCCTGCAAAGTGCATCCGAATGCAGTCGCGACGGCGCCTTCGATCTCCGGGCGGCTGCCGGCGGGCATTGCAGCCCTGAGCTCGCAGCATTGCCGCACCTGCTCGACCATCTCGTCGGGGGTCATTCTCACGTTGGACACGCTGTGCATGTGGCTCGCCGACACGGGGAAGCCGATCTTGTGCGCGCCTGCCTCGAGGGCGCGCTGGAAGCCCTTTACGTTGGGCGCCAGCGCCACCACCTTGAGTCCGGGAATCGTGCAGGCATGCCTGACGATCTCGCCCGTATCGGCCATCGCGGGAATCAGCTTGGGCGGCACGAACGAGCCGACTTCGATTTCCCTCAAGCCCGCGGCAGCCAGCGCGCTGATCCACGCTTTCTTGGCCGCGGTAGGCATCAGGTGATGGGCATTCTGCAGGCCGTCGCGCGGCCCGACTTCGCATATATGAACGTCGACTTGGGGCGTGGCGACATTGGACATGGCTTGGCTCCTCCGAGGGATGGCGGATTCTAGCGCGCAGAAGCGCGCTACGCCGGGGCGAGTCGCAACTCGAATCGCCCGACCACGAGGCCCGCCAGGGCGGCTACCGCCGCGAACGCCAGCATGACACCGAGGGAAGCGGACCATCCGCCAAGCCCCTGCGCCGCGAGTGCCACGGACAGGGGGCCGAAGAACTGGCCGAGTTGGGCGCCCTGCATGATCATCCCCTGGGTCGTGGCGATGTGCTGCGGGCTGCGCGCGTGCACCGGGCCGCCGCCCAGCACCGCTGCCGGAATCAATCCGCCGAGCAACGAGAACGCCAGCACGCTGGCCAGTCGCAACGCATCGGGAAGGGCGGCGGCAAGCGCGCAGGTCGCGGTAAGCGCCATCGAAGCGCTCGCGAGCGCGATCACGAGCCATCGCGCCATGCCCCGCTTCAGCAACCACCCGCCGCAAAGATTGCCGGGGATATTTGCGGCCACGTACAAGGCAGTCACCAGCGAGGCGGTGGCGGGGCTCGCGCCGCGCTCGCCTACGAGGAAGGTGGGCAGCCAGATCATGAGCGAAGTCCACTGGCCGACATAGCAGAAGAACACCACGCACAGCGCCATGCTGCCCGGGCGGATCACCGATTCGGCGACCAGGCGCAGCGATGCAATGCCGCCGCCAAAGCGCGGCGCGGGGACGACTCGCGCAAGCAGCACCGCTACAAGCGCGGTGTAGAGCGCGATCGCAAGCCAGAGGCTGCGCCACCCGAAAGTGGCCAGTGCCAGGGGTGCGGCGAGCAGCGCCAGCGCCCCCCCGGTGGGCATGTACGCGCTCCAGAGCGAGTAGGCCATCGGCCGATCGCCGGCATTGGTGACGCCGGCGAGCAGCGCCACGCCGGCGACTGTGAAGAGCATGAAGCCCACGCCTTCGATGAAGCGGGAAAACAGGAGGCCCGCGTAGTCCTGCACGAACACGCCGTAGAGGCCGCCGGCGCACATGCAGGCGAGGCCGATCAGCGCAAAGCGCTTCTGGCCGTAGCGATCGACGAGCGCGCCGACGAACACGCCGACCAAGCTTCCCATGACGTAAAACGTCGTCGCGATGAAGCCGGACTGCACCAGCGTAAGACCGAGGTCTGCGCGCAGCAGCGGCAGGGCGGGCGGCACCTTGCAGATGTGGGCGCCGGCGGCGAGACCGGCGGCGAACACCACCCAGACGCTGACCCAGGAGGTGCGGTTCTCGCTCAATGCGAATTGATTCGAACGATCAGGCGGCGACCTCAGGCTGCATACACGGGCAGCTTGAACTCCTTGATCTTCTTCTCCCACTCCGCGGGCCCGGTGGTGTGGACCGAGGTGCCATTTGCATCCACTGCCACGGTGACCGGCATGTCTTCGACTTCGAATTCGTAGATCGCTTCCATGCCCAGGTCCGCGAAGCCCACGACGCGCGATTTCCTGATCGCCTTCGAAACGAGATAGGCCGCGCCGCCGACCGCCATCAGGTAGGCAGCCTTGTGCTTGCTGATCGCATCGATTGCAACCGGGCCGCGCTCAGCCTTGCCGACCATCGCGATGAGGCCGGTCTTCGCGAGCATCATCTCGGTGAACTTGTCCATGCGCGTCGAGGTCGTCGGACCGGCGGGGCCCACCACTTCATCCCTGACCGGGTCGACCGGGCCGACGTAATAGATCACGCGGTTGGTGAAATCGGTGGGCAGCTTCTCGCCTTTTTCGAGCATGTCCTGGATACGCTTGTGCGCGGCGTCGCGTCCGGTGAGCAGCTTGCCCGACAGGAGGAGCGTCTGGCCGGGTGTCCACGCCGCGACTTCGGCCGGCGTCAGCTTGTCGAGGTCAACGCGGGTTGCCGCAGCCGATGCGCTCCAGGTGACCTTGGGCCAGTCATTCAGCGAGGGCGGCTCGAGCGAAGCCGGGCCCGTGCCGTCGAGCACGAAATGCGCGTGACGAGTCGCTGCGCAATTGGGAATCATCGCAATCGGCTTGTTGGCTGCGTGGGTCGGATAGTCCAGGATCTTCACGTCGAGCACGGTCGACAGGCCGCCCAGACCCTGGGCGCCGATGCCGAGCGCATTGACCTTGTCGTAGAGCTCGATGCGCATTTCCTCCAGCTTCGTTTTCGGGCCGCGTGCCTTGAGATCGGACATGTCGATCGGCTCCATGAGCGACTCTTTGGCCATCAACATCGCCTTTTCCGCCGTACCGCCCACGCCAATGCCGAGCATGCCCGGCGGGCACCATCCGGCACCCATGGTCGGTACGGTTTTCAGCACCCAGTCGACGATCGAATCGGAAGGGTTGAGCATCGCGAACTTGGACTTCGCCTCCGACCCACCGCCTTTGGCTGCCACGTCGACATCCACTTTGTCGCCGGGCACCAGCTCCACGTTGATCACCGCCGGAGTGTTGTCGCCAGTGCTCTTGCGCGTGAACATGGGATCGGCGAGGACCGATGCGCGCAGCTTGTTGTCGGGATTGTTATAAGCGCGGCGCACGCCTTCGTTGACCATGTCCGCGAGGCTCAGCTTCGAATCCCAGCGCACGTCCATGCCGACCTTGAGGAACACGTTGACGATGCCCGTGTCCTGGCAGATCGGGCGATGGCCCTCGGCGCACATGCGCGAATTGGTGAGTATCTGCGCGATCGCATCCTTTGCCGCATGCGACTGCTCGCGTTCGTACGCGCGTCCGAGCGCCTGGATGTAGTCCTTCGGATGGTAGTAGCTGATGTACTGCAGTGCATCGGCGATGCTCTGGACGAGGTCTTCCTGCTTGATGGTCGTAGTCATGGTGTGCCCCAGTCGCTCAGACGTGAATTCTAAGCGAATTCGGCCGCGATCGACGGCGGCGCCCGCGTGGCGCCAGTGCTTTACAAGGGATTGTATTGGTGCTTTTATTCGTCGCACCGAACGACGCTGAGCGGAGGAGCCGGGAAATGTCTTCGAACATCGAGTCAGTACTGAACGAAACGCGCGTTTTTCCGCCATCGGAGGCATTCGCAAGACAGGCCAATATCTCCGGGATGGCGGCCTATCACGCGATGTGCAAGGAGGCCGAGCAGGATTTCGAAGGCTTCTGGGCAAAGCTTGCGCGGACCGAATTGCTGTGGTCAAAACCATTCACCCAGACGCTCGACGAAACGAAGGCCCCTTTCTACAGGTGGTTCCACGACGGCGAGCTCAATGCGTCCTACAACTGCCTGGACCGTCACCTCAAGACCCAGCCCGGAAAGGTGGCGATCGTCTTCGAGGCCGACGACGGCAAGATCACGAAGATCACCTACGAGGCGCTCTACCATGAGGTTTGCAAGTTTGCCAACGGCCTGAAAGGCCTTGGGATCAATACCGGCGACCGGGTCGTCGTCTACATGCCGATGTCCATCCAGGCGGTGGTGGCGATGCAGGCGCTCGCGCGCATCGGCGCCACGCACTCGGTCGTGTTCGGCGGGTTTTCGGCCAAGTCGCTGCAGGAACGCATCATCGACGCCGGCGCGGTCGCCGTGATCTGTGCCGACGGCCAGTTCCGCGGCGGCAAGGAAATTCCGCTCAAACCGGTGGTGGACGAAGGCATCGCGCTGGGCGGCTGCGAGGGCATCAGGAATGTGATCGTCCACAAGCGTTCCGGCTCGCCGGTAAAGATGGCCGCCGGCCGCGACAGGTGGTGGGATGAAGTTGTCGTGGGCCAAGCCGACACCTGCGAGCCGGCGTGGGTCAACGCCGAGCATCCCCTGTTCATCCTTTACACCTCGGGATCGACCGGCAAGCCCAAGGGCGTGCAGCATTCCACGGGCGGCTACCTGCTGTGGACGATCCTCACGATGAAGTGGGTGTTCGACTACAAGGCGACGGACGTGTTCTGGTGTACGGCCGACGTTGGCTGGGTCACGGGTCACTCGTACGTCTGCTACGGCCCGCTGGCCGTGGGCGCGACCGAAATCATCTTCGAGGGCGTGCCGACTTATCCTGACGCCGGCCGGTTCTGGAAAATGATCCAGGATCACAAGGTGACGGTTTTCTATACGGCGCCCACGGCGATCCGCTCGCTGATCAAGGCCGGCGGCGACCTGCCGAAAAAATACGACCTGTCCAGCCTTCGCATCCTCGGCACGGTGGGCGAGCCGATCAATCCCGAAGCGTGGATGTGGTACCACGAGACGGTCGGGGGCGGGCGTTGCCCGATCGTCGATACCTGGTGGCAGACAGAGACCGGCGGCCACATGATCACGCCCTTGCCTGGCGCGACGCCGACCAAGCCCGGCTCCGCGACATTCCCTCTCCCGGGCATCATCACCGACATCGTCGACGAAACCGGCCATTCGGTCGGCAGGGGCAAGGGCGGGATCCTGGTGATCAAGCGGCCCTGGCCTTCGATGATCCGCACCATCTGGGGCGATCCCGAGCGGTTCAAAAAGAGCTACTACCCGGACGATTTCCAGGGAAAGTACTACCTGGCCGGCGATGGCGCGAGCACGGACGAGGAAGGCTACTACCGCATCATGGGACGCATCGACGACGTGATGAACGTGTCGGGACATCGTCTTGGGACCATGGAGATCGAGTCGGCCCTCGTCGCAAACACGAAACTGGTCGCTGAAGCGGCCGTCGTCGGTCGTCCCGACGACCTCACGGGGGAAGCGGTGTGCGCGTTCGTCGTGCTCAAAGGCGCGCGCCCGAGCGGGGAGGAAGCGAAAAAGATCGCGCAGGAACTGCGCGTCTGGGTGGCCAAGGAAATCGGTCCGATCGCGCGGCCCAAGGACATCCGGTTCGGCGAGAACCTTCCCAAGACGCGCTCCGGCAAAATCATGCGCCGGCTGCTGCGCTCGATCGCCAAGGGCGAGGCCATTACGCAGGATGTATCGACGCTCGAAAATCCTGCAATTCTGGAGCAACTCAAAGAGCTGAGTTGAATGTTGCGACGCAACAGACAGAGGACCCCAATCATTCTTGTGAGGTTTTGAGTAACTCGTGTAAGTTTCGTGCTTGCAGTTTCGGCTATGTCGAAAACGTAAAAAAGGGGGGTAGGGACGATGGCTACAAATACGAGCACGGCAAGCGGGGAAGTTCTGAACGAGGTAGTCGAGGAAAGGCGTGTAATTTTCGCGTCTTCGCTCGGCACGGTATTCGAATGGTACGACTTCTACCTGTACGCGACACTGGCGCCGTTTTTTGCGGCCTTGTTCTTCCCACCGGGGAATGAA
>JANMXB010000589.1:0-3446 GCA_031380765.1 Pseudomonadota bacterium
CTTGGAAATCGCGGCGAAGGTGACCGGCGTGAAATCCTTGAGCGTGTCGAAAGGCACCTTCTGCAGGAACGGGTTGATCACGTGGGTGCCGGTCACCACCACCAGCGTGTAGCCGTCGGGGGCCGACTTCGCCACCAGCTCGCTGCCGATCGCGCCGTTGGCGCCGGGCCGGTTTTCGATCAGCACCGGCTGCCCAAGCGCGCCCTGCAGGCGCTCGCCGATGGCGCGGCTCAGCACGTCGGTGCCGCCGCCCGGGGCATACGGCACGACCATGCGCACCGGTTTCGAGGCGTACTCCTGGGCCGCCGCCGGCCCGGCGGCGCAGGACAGCGCGAGCCCGAGGGTTACGATCCGAACCATTCGATATATCAAATCATGAATACAAATTGACATGAGAGCCGCTCCTGGATTGAATATCCTGAAACATAAGTCTTGAATTTTGGCACTGCTTCGCGTCCTTCTGCGTCTCCATCTTACGCGTCATGGCCGTACAGCCACGCGCTCTGCCTGAGCGGGTCGCTGGCCGCGAAGCCCGCATCGCGCCTCTGCTGCTCGGGTCCGTCCGGAAGATGATTCTGCACTTCCCTGCCGCGGCTCATTTCCTGCACCTGGCTCGCGCGCGGCCTGCGGAGCGCCTCGTAGCGCTGCAATGCCTCGGGCAGTGAGTCCCGATCGGCCCCTGCCACGCAGGCCGCGAGCGCAGCGGCATCTTCGATTGCCTGCGCCGCGCCCTGCCCGAAGAAAGGCAGCATCGCGTGGGCTGCATCGCCCAGAAGCGCGACGCGTCCCGTGGTCCAGTGATCGAGCGGCGAGCGGTCGTAGAGGGCCCAGCGCCGGGTGTCGGTGGCCGCTGCGATCAGCTGCAGCACGCGCTCGTCCCAGCCGGCGAACTCCCGCATCAGGTCCGAGACCTTGCCTTCGTCCGTCCACGACTCGCTGCGCCAGTCGCCCGCCGGCGCCATCGCCACGATGTTGACCAGACGCCCCCCCGAGATCGGGTAATGCACGAAATGATGGTCCGGGCCGAGCCAGAGCGTCTGCACCGGCCTGCGCGCCATCTCCGGCGCGCTCCCGGCCGGCACGAGGCAGCGGAACGCGCAAAGCCCCGAGAACCGCGGCGCCTGCGTGCCTTCGGCGCCGGGAAACGCCGCACCGCGCACCGTCGAGTGGATGCCGTCCGCGCCGATGACCGCGTCGGCGGTTACCTCGACGCGCTCGCCGCTCCGGCGTTCGAACGTGAGCGTAACGGTGTGTTCGTCCTGGCGGATCCCTGCAAAGCGGTGGTCGAGATGCAGGCACTCTTCGGGCAGGGCTTGCCGCAACAGCGCCAGCAGGTCGGCCCGGTGGGCGACATAGCAATGCGCGCCGTACATCCGCTGGCATTCCTCGCCCATGCGCTGGACCGACAGCACGCGGCCGTCCTCCCATCGCCGGAACTCCCACGCTGCCTCGAGGCGCACCGCAAAATCTTCGAGCCCTCCGGCGAGGCCGAGCCGCGCGAGCGGGCGCACCATATTGGGCGAAATCACGATGCCGGCGCCAACTTCGCGCAGCTCGGCGGATTGCTCGCAGACGGTGGCCTCGATGCCTGCGTGCCGGAGGAACAGGGCCGCCGCGATGCCGCCGAGCCCGCCGCCGACGATCGCGATACGCAAGCGCGCGCTCACCACCCGCCTAGAGCGAAAACTGCTGCAGCAGGTAACGCTTGTCGCGCGCGAAAATCACGGGGTCGAGCGCGTCGAGCCGCAATTTTGCGCGGCGCCCCCTGAACTCGTCGCCGGCGAGGTAGTCGAGCACCGGGTGCTTCGAAAGGAACTTGCCCGCCGCATAGTCGACCGTGGGCAGCGCGACCCGCGAGGCCCATGCGTGCATGAAGCCGAGGCCCGGAGTTGTGTTGTCAGTGACGTCGATCTCCTCGGCCTGGTGAAAGCCGTGCTTCACCACCATGTCGCGGAACGCCTGCATCGGATGACCCGAGCGGTTGTAGGCCGGGATGCGCGTGCGGTAGTAGTCGATGATGACCCACTTGCCGCCGGGCTTGAGCACCTGGCGCACGTTGCGCACGCCCGCCTCGAGCGGCACGTTGTGGAAGGACTCCGAGCAGATCACCACGTCGAACGCGTGGCGGTACTTTTCCATGTCGATCGCCTCGAAGCCGCCGACGATCACCGGCATGCCCGGCTGCGATCTGCGGATGTAGTCGGCGTGGCCCGGGTTGGGTGTGAGGCCCGTGGGCTCGGCGCCGGCGGCCTTGAGCATCGCGAGCAGCCCGCCAGTGCCGCAGCCGAGGTCGAGCACCTTTTTACCGGGCGAAACGCGCGCGACGAGCAGCCGTGCGTAGGCCTCGGTCGCTTCCTTCAACGATGCGAAGCTGATCGTCTCGGGATCGGGGATCGGATCGAAATACCCCGCGTGCAGGAAATCGTTGCGGAAGATCTGCGTGTAGAGGTCGAGCTCGGGGTCGACGCTGCCGTCGACCCGGGCCTGATTCACCTTGCCTACGTGGGCAAGCAGCGCCGGAACGTTGAGGAGGCGCTTGAAGATCGTCCAGGCGAGGCTCACATTACTCCGCTACGGGCTTATTCGGGCTGCACGCCGGCCGCGCGCAGGATGGTCCGGTACTCCTCCCTCTGCTCCCGGGTAAACGCGCCGAGTTCCTCGGGCGTGGACGGATTCAGAAAGAATGCCTGCTTGTCCATTTGCGCGATCACGTCCGGGCGTTTCATTGCGGCGGTGAACTCGCGGTGGATCCGCTCGGTGAGGTCCTTCGCCATCCTGGCCGGGCCGTAGAGCGCGGCCCACGACAGAATCGAAAATTTCGGCATCCCGGACTCGGCCATCGTGGGCACGTCGGGCAGGACCGGCGAGCGCTTCCTGAGCGAGGTGGCAATCGCGCGCAGCTTGCCGTCCTTTACATGCGCAAGCCCCGTGGTCGGCGTGGCAAAAATCAGCTGCACCCGCCCGCCGATCAAGTCGGTAATCGCGGCCGGCTCGCCCTTGTACGGAACATGCAGCATGTCGATCCCGGCCAGCGCGCTCAGCTGGGCGAACGATACGATGCCGGTGGTGTTGCCAGTGGCATAGGCAATCTTGCCCGGATTGGCTTTGGCGTGGGCGATCAGCTGGCCGAGGGTGGTAAAGGGCACGGATGCATTGGCGAACAGGAAAAACGTATAGCGTCCGACATCGGTGATCGGCGTGAAGTCGGTGACCGGATCGTAGGGCGGCACTTTCTTCATCGCGGGCACCACCGCCATCGGGCTGTTGGTCGCCAGAAAAAGCGTATACCCGTCGGGGGCCGCTTTCGCCACCTCGGCGCCGGCGATCGCGCCATCGGCCCCCGCCTTGTTCTCGACCAGCACCGGCTGGCCGATGGCCGCCGACACCGACTGGCCGAGGATGCGTCCCACCGTGTCCGTCGCCGAGCCCGCCGGGAATGGAATGAT
>JANMXB010000611.1:0-11092 GCA_031380765.1 Pseudomonadota bacterium
GTTGGCCTTGATCCAGGCGATCAGCTCCCTGAGATTTTTCGCCGGCACGTCCTTGTTGACGATGATCACGTTCGGAATCTTCGCGATCATGGCGACCGGCTGCAGGTCCTTGAGCGGATCGTAAGTGAGGTTCTTCATGACCAGGGGATTGATCACCGCGGTCGTGGCGATGTGGAACAGCATCGTGTAGCCGTCGGGTGCCGCCTTCGCCGCTTCAGCGGTGCCCAGGTTGCCTGCCGCGCCGGGCTTGTTGTCGACGATGACCGCTTTGCCCATGCCCTCGCCCATTTTGGCGGCGACGACGCGGGCCACGATGTCGGTCGAGCCCCCCGGCGGGAAAGGCACGATCAGCCTGAGCGGGTGTTCCGGGAATGCACCCTGCGCGAGCGCAGTGCATGGCTGGAACGCGCAAACCAAAGCTGCAAGCAGGACTGCGAAACGCCCGACCGTACCCATGCAAGACCTCCTGTAGACTGATTCGCAGAGTGTCACAGCAATTATCAGACCACAACTCGTGAATCCGCTGATCCATTTCGAAGACGGCAGCACAAGGCCGGATGTGTTTCGCATCACCGCGGCCCGGGTCGCATCGGCGCGCAGGCGCAACCGCGAAGCGGCTGCGCTCGTGACGGTTTCGTGCGGGCAGGACTTGGCCGGCTTCGAGGGCTGGATCGGGCGCGCCAGCGGCCTCGTCTGCTCTTCGGCCACGCTGCTCGACAAGCGCTTTCCTCTGCGCACGCTTGCCACCGCCGCAGCGCAACTGGCCTGGATCCACGTGATAGGCGCCGGCGTCGAAAGCCTCATGCCGCTCGACTGGATCCATCCGCGCCTGAGGCTCACGAACAACAGCGGCGTGCACGTGAAGAAGGTGTACGAGTTCGGCCTGATGAGCCTGCTGATGATCAACGCGCGCGTGCCGCAGCTCTTTTCTCAACAGGTGCGCGCGGAGTGGAAGCCGGTGTTCAGCGGCTCGCCGCGCGGCAAAACATTGCTCGTCGTGGGCTTGGGCGACATGGGCGGCGCGATGGCGAAGGCCGGGCGCGCGCTTGGCATGCGCGTGCTCGGCATCCGCAGGACGCCGAAACCGCATCCCCATGCGCAAAAGGTGCACGGCCTGAGGGATCTGCACCGCTTGCTGCCCAAAGCCGATGTTGTGGCGGTTGCAACGCCGCTCACGCCGGACACGCGCCATGTCATTGGCGCCGCGGAGCTGGCGCTGATGAAAGCCGGCGCGGGGCTCATCAACATCGGGCGCGGTCCTGTGCTCGACCAGGCAGCCGTGGAGCAGGCCTTGCGCACCGGCCGTTTGGCGGGCGCCATTCTCGACGTTTTCGATCCCGAGCCCCTGCCTGCCGGACACTCCTTGTGGAGCGCGCCGAACCTCTATGTTTCGCCGCATTGCTCGTCGGACGACAACGACGAATACATGCCGATGACGCTCGACCTCGCGTTCGCCAATGCCGTTCGCCTCGCGCGCGGAAGAAAGCTTGCGAACGTGGTCGATCCGGTGCGCGGTTACTGAAACGACCGGTGCGCCGCAATTCGCTCATCCCGGAGGTGCCCACCTCGCCGAGATCGGCTTGTCAGGCGGCACTCCCAAGGTAGTGGTCGAAAACCTGAACGCCGAGATTCGCCGCGTCGCAAGGTCGCCCGATTCCCGGTCGCTGCTCGAAAAGCAGGGGCTGACGCCCTCCGACCTGACGCCGCAGGAGGTGAACGACCGCGTCCGCAGGGACCTTGCCTATTGGCTCGCGGCCGTCAAGCCCCTGGGCATCCGGGCCGACTAGGCGAAGGGACTGGGGATCGGACTAGATTCGCGCCGCGTTTGTGGCAGAATGTTTTGCATGAATGCGACCGCCATCACCCTCAGGATCGCCCAGCCGGACGATGCGCAGGCCATCGCCCTGATGTCGCGCGACCTGATCGAGGCGGGGCTGGGCTGGAAATACGAGCCCGAGCGCATTCGCCGCTCGATGAACGATCGCGAGACCGTGACGCTGGTGGCCTGCGAGCGCTCGCAACTGGTGGGCTTCGCAATCATGGAATTCGGCGACGAGCGCGCGCACCTCGTCCTGCTCGCCGTGCGGCCGACGCACCGGCGGCACAGCGTGGGCCGGCGCCTGATCGAGTGGCTGGTCGAATCGGTCGCCACGGCGGGCCTCGCCTCGATCCACCTCGAACTGCGCTCGAGCAACGAAGCGGCGCGCGCTTTCTACCGCGCAATGGGCTTTACCGAAACCATCCTTGTGCCCGGCTACTACCGCGGCAAGGAATCGGCGACCCGCATGGTGCGCGTCCTGCGCGTGCCAGGCCCGTTGCCTTTCAACTGGCGTCCGCCGACGCTCGACAAGAAATAGCCTGCGTGTTCAGCGCGGCATCGAGCGCGTGACCGATCGTGCGCCGCACGAACTGACCGCCGTCGAGCTCGTGCGCCGGCTCGGTCGCCGTGAGCTCACGGCCGACGCCCGTGTACGCGCGCTGCTCGAGCGCATCGATGAGCGCGAGCCTGCGGTCCGGGCCTGGACCTGTCTCCCGCACGACAGGGCGATCAGGCAGGCGCAGGAACACGATCGCGGCGCGATCCGCGGCCCGCTGCACGGCCTGCCCGTAGGGGTAAAGGACGTGTTCGACACGTGGGATTTGCCGACCGAATATGGCTCGCCGATTTATGCCGGGCACCAGCCCAGGGTCGATGCCGCAGTGATTGCGTTTACGCGCGCGGCCGGCGCACTGATCCTGGGCAAAACGGTCACCACGGAATTCGCCACTTTCCCGCCGGGCAGGACGCGCAATCCGCACAATCCCGAACACACCCCCGGCGGATCGTCCTCCGGCTCCGCGGCGGCGGTCGGCGACAGCATGGTGCCCGTGGCGCTCGGCACCCAGACGGTCGGCTCGACGATCCGACCGGCCTCGTTCTGCGGCGCCGTCGGTTACAAGCCAACTTATGCGCTGCTGCCGACGGTCGGTGTCAAAGCCATTTCGTATTGCCTGGATACCGTCGGACTGTTCACCAAGACGGTCGCCGACCTCGGCCTTTTCACGGGCGCGTTGACCGGACGACCGCTCGCAGTGCCCGAATCACCCGGCGCGCCGCGCATCGGACTGTGCCTCACGCCGCAGTGGCAGCATGCGCAGCCCGAAGTAAAGGCGCTGTTTGCGCGACTCGGCGGCGAGCTTTCGCGTGCCGGTGCGAACGTCTCCGATTTCGTCCTTCCTTCCCCCTACGAGAAGATCCACGACGCCCAGGCCGTGATCTGGGACTACGAAGTCGCCCGCTGTCTCACGAGCGAGCATGCCTTGCATCGCGACAAGATTCGCGAGCCGCTGCTGGGCCAGATCGAGCGCGGCCTCGCCCTGCCCTGGCAGGATTACGAGGGGGCAATGGCGATCGCGCGCGATGGACGCCGCGGCTTCGACGGCTTGATGGGCGAATTCGATGTGCTCGTCGTGCCGAGCAGCCAGGGGGAGGCGCCGAAGGGCGAGGCCACCGGCCTGCCGTATTTCAACCGCAACTGGAGCCTGTTGCATACTCCCGCCATTCACGTTCCCTATGGCCGCGGGCCCAACAACCTGCCGATCGGATTCCAGGTCATCGGACGGATTGGCGACGACGCGCGCACGCTGGCATGCGCCCACTGGATGCAGATCAACCTCGCGGCTCGCGCAGCGTAAGGGAAAGCCGCCCCGGCCGGACTAACGGCCACCGACCACGAACCCGAGGCCCGCCATGAATCTCCGCTCCCATTTCTTACGCGCAGTCCTTAGTGCATTCGCGCTCTTCGCCCCGCCTGCGCTCGGCCAGGAGAAACCGCCGCCAGCGGGGCTGGAGGCGGCGATCTTCGCCGGCGGCTGCTTCTGGTGCATGGAGCCGCCCTACGATGTGCTGCCCGGCGTGGTCTCGACGACCTCCGGCTATACCGCGGGACGCACCAAGAACCCGAATTATCACGACGTTTCCGCGGGCATCACCGGCCACACCGAAGCCGTGCGCGTCGTCTACGACCCCAAAAAAGTGAGCTACGCGAAGCTGCTCGACGTTTTCTGGCACAACATCGATCCGACCGCGAAGGACCGCCAGTTCTGCGACGCCGGCACCCAGTACCGCAGCGGGATCTATTACCTCTCGCCGGAACAAAAGCGCCTGGCCGAGGAATCGCGCGCGCAGCTCGAAAAAACCAAGCCCTTCAAGGCGGCGATCGTGACCGAGATCATCCCGGCCATGGAATTCTGGGCTGCCGAGGACTACCACCAGGATTATTACAAGAAGAATCCCGTGCGCTACAAGTTGTACCGCACGGGATGCGGCCGCGACTCGCGGCTCGAGGAGATCTGGGGCAAGCAGGCGGGCAAATGATCATTCGATCAAGGCCGAGCTGCGGCAGCGGATTTCCGCGTGAATCCGGAACATTCGTTTTCACGGATTCAGTCTCCGCGCGGCTTCCAGGCTAGTTCGAATACTGATTTTGTAATACTCAGGCGTGCGGCTCCCAGTCGCCGTGTTTGAGCCAGTGCTCGAGCATCCACAGCCGGTCGACGCCCCAGATCGTCTCCCCGTCGACGACGAAGGTCGGCACGCCGAACACGCCCTTGGCAATCGCCGCCTCGACCGCCGCCTTGAGCGCCTGCTTCATCCCGGGCGACTCGATGGCTGCCAGCACGGCAGACCGGTCCACGCCGAGCGCCGCAGCTTCGTCCGCGGCGACCGCAGCCGGCGTGATGTCTTCGCCCTTCACCCAAAGCCGCGCGTAGATTCTTTCCGCAAACCGCTTGGCCAGTCCGGGGTCCTTCGCCTTCAGCCACAGGAACGCGCGGCACGCAGCCAGCGAATTCACGCCCGCCAGCCCATGACCGACCATGGGCACGCCGAGCAGTTTCGCCATGCGCGGCCTGTCGTGCACGAGATAGTCTTTCTTCAGCGGAGTCTGCGTGAGCGGCGGCAGGCCCATCACTTTCATGACCGTGATGCCCAGCAGCACCGGCTTCCAGTCGACCTCCCGGCCATAGCGCGCCGCAAGGGCTTCGATCTGCGTCGAGGCCAGGTACCCGTACGGCGAGATCGGGTCGAAATAGAACTCGATCGCGGCCTTGGGCAAGGCTATTCCAGCTTCAGGTTGGCTTCGCGGATGAGCTTGCCGTACTTCTCGCCGTCCGAGGCCATCAGTGCGCGCAGCTCCTCGGGCGTCGAAGGCGCCGCCTCGTGGCCGAGCTTCTCATAGCCTTCGCGCGCTTCCGCCGTGGCGAGGTACTTGCGCATTTCGCCATTCAGCCGCGCGACGATCTCCGGCGGCGTGCCGGCCGGCGCGAACACGCCGAACCAGACCGTGACTTCGTATCCCGGAAATCCCAGTTCCGCCATGGTCGGCAGGGCGGGCAGGAATTTCGAGCGCTCGAGCGAGGTTGCCGCAAGCGCGCGCAGGCGCCCTTCCTTGATCGTCGGCCCGACAACGACGAGGTCCGCCATCATCGTGGTCACGCGCCCGCCGAGCAGGTCGGGCAGCGCCTGCGCGTAGCCCTTGTATGGAATATGCGCGATGTCGACGCCGACCTGGCGCTTGAGGATTTCCCAACCGAGGTGGCCGGCGGTGCCGTTGCCGTTGCTCGCATAGGTGACCGCGCCGGGCTTCGTCTTTGCGAGCGCGAGCAGCTCGGCGATCGAATTCACCGGCACGCTCGAGGGCACCACGACGAAGAAAGGCAGCCGCGAGACGAGGCCCACCGGCACGAAATCGCGCTGCGCGTTGATCGGCGACTTCGCTCCCATCAATGCGGGCGTCACGACCATCGTTGAGGCCGCGCAAAGAAAAAGCGTGTATCCATCGGGCGCGGACCTGGCCGCGGCCTCGGCCCCGATCATCGTGTTGCCGCCAGGCCTCGCGTCGATCACGAAGCCCTGACCGAATACTTTCGACCAGTGGTTGGCCACCAGCCGCGCCGCATTCTCGGCCCCCGCGCCGGGCGGGAAGGGAATGATCACGCGCACCGCCCGGTTAGGCCAGGCCTGCGCCTGCGAATATTCCGCGTGCAGCACGCACAGCAGAACAAGCGCAGCGAGTGCGGCTTTCACCGGGCGCCCCGTCATACGAGGGAGAATTCGAGGTTGCCGAGTTTCTCGATCCGCGTGATCAGCTTGTCGCCGGGCTTGAGCCAGACCTGCTTTTCTTTCGGATAGCCGGAGATCACGCCCTCGGGGGTGCCCGTGAAAATGATGTCGCCGGGCTCCAGCGTCATGAGCTTCGAGGCATAGCTCACGATTTGCGCGCAGTTGAATACCATGTCGCTCGTATTGGAGGACTGGCGCACTTCCCCGTTTACGAGGCCTTCGATCTTCAGGCTGTTCGGGTCGCCGACCAGGTCGGCGCTGACCAGGTACGGCCCGACCAGGCCCGATCCGTCCATCGTCTTGCCGATCATCCACTGGCTGCTGCGCATCTGCCAGTCGCGCGCGGTGAAGTCGTTGCCGCAGGCATAGCCAAACACATAGGACAACGCTTCGGCGTCGCTGACATTGCTCGCCCGGCGTCCCATCACGATCACCAGTTCGGATTCGTAGTCGAATTTTTCCGCGGCCATGGCCGAAACGCGCACCGTGCCCCTGTGCGAATTGAGCGCGTTGTTGAACTTGTTGAACAGGATCGGCAGCTTGGGGATCGGATTGTTGGTTTCCTTCGCGTGGCGCGCGTAATTGAGGCCGACACAGAGGATTTTTTCGGGATTCGTGATGCATGGGCCGAACTCGACCCGCGCCTCGTCGAGGAACAGAGTTTGCGGACCTTTCGCCAATGCCTGCACAACCAGCGCGCCGAGACCCTGGTCGCCGTTTTGAACCACATCGTCGGTCGTCGCGGGCGCAGCTGCTTTGAACGCGCGCGCGGCCCGGCCAACGTCAAGGATCCCTTTGTCGGTTTTAACACCGAGTGCGTAGCCCCCACCCTGGCGCATGTTGAGCAAGGTGAGCCCGCGGGCCATCGACGGCGATGCGCTGCGCGCGCCTTTGCCGGCTGCCCTCGCCTCGGGCACTGCCAGCGGCGCAACGGCGACGGCGGTCCCGGCGGCGACAGAGGTTTTAAGGAACATCCTGCGATTCTGGTTCATGGTGGTCTCCTCCACGTGAAGCGCCATTTTATCGGTACTATTGGGCGATCGGGCGCCGCCATACCGCCATACAATTGCGCCGTACAACCGAGGCAGCATGAGAGTCATCGCACAGGAACTGCAGGATCTGCGCAGCGTGATCGCGGCAGTGCTCGACCCGACCGGGGTTCTGCTCGAAGCCAACGCGGGCTTCATGCATCTGCTGGGTACCAGCCCCGCGCGGCGCATCGGGGCGAACGTGGCGCTTCTCTTCGCGCAGCCTGCACTTGCCGACCTGCTGGCGGTGAAAGCGGCCGAAGGCGGGCTCGTCCACCGCGGCTCGCTCAAAGTCCTCGACGCAAGCGGACGCACCCTCGAGCTGCCCGGCCAGGTATGGCGCAGCGCCTTCGGCGTGTGCGTGCTGGCCGAATACGATGTCGAGGCACTGCAGGCCTCCGCGGCCAAGCGCGACGAAGCCGCGTTCGTGCAGCGCGAAGTGCGCGTCGTCGAAACTTCGCTCACCGACAAGATCTCGGGTGCGGGAAACCGCGAAAGCCTCGACCAGGCGCTCGCCACGGAAATCACCCGCGTGCGCCGGACCGGGCTTCCACTGACCGCTTTCATGACGGCGATCGACGGATTCGATGAGCTCAGCGTGGAAAAGAGCCACGCGAGCGGCAAGAAGCTCATTGCCCGTTTTGGCTACATGCTGCGCCTGTTGACCAGGCCCACCGACGTTGCCGCCCGGTTCGAGGGCGACGAGTTCGTCGTGGTGCTGCCGCATACCAGCCTCGAGCAAGGGGCGGTCGTGGCAAAGCGGGTAGGCGCTGCGATCGGCAACGAGCCCGGCGACCGGCCCCTGACGGCCAGCTTCGGCCTGACCGAGCTGCAGACCGGGGAAGACCCGGGCTCGTTCCTGCGGCGCCTCGAGGCGACCTTCGAAAGGGCGCGCGGAACCGGCGGCATCGTCGGTTTGTAGTCCCCGGTTTGGAGTCCCCTTGTAAGCGGAATCCTACATCCGCCTGCCGCCCTTTTCCGACAGATAAAGCGGCGCGCTCCCGCTATGGTGGCCCGAAGTCACCAAGGGAGAACCGCAATGGCCGGGGAGCGCGTCGAAACCGAGTCGATCGTCGATTTGCTGGACGCAGACGACGCGCAGATCGCAGCGCACTTCGAGCGCCTTGCCGCGGCGGAAAAGAACCAGAGTCCGGGCGTGGTGTGCGACCGTCTCATCGGGCGGATTTGCGACACCCTGTCGATCCAGCAGCTGGCGGAGGAGGAAGTCCTCTACCCGGCGATCCGGGCGTCGGACGACAAGCTGGTTTTCGCGTTCCTGCTCGCGGGCCTGGGGATTTCGATGCGCGTCGGCGAAATCCGCGACCCGGAAAAATCGCGCGCCACGCGCGATTTTTCGGTTCTCCGGCTCAAGGGGCTGGTGCGCCGCAACCGGCTCGAGCGCGCGCAGATCCTGTTCCCTTTCGTCCGCAGCCGGCTTTCGCAAACCCAGCTGGCGTGGCTTGGCGAGGACTATCGGCAGCGCAAGTCCCGGTTGTGGACGAATGGCGCCCCTTCGCCGCGTACGGTGGCGCGTAATGCCGCCATTCCGCTGTGGCGCAAACGCGGCCTGCCGCGCGACGACACGCATGCGCGCTAACTACTGACTAAGCCCGCAGCCCTCCTGGGGAGGAATCGAATGGTCGCACTCTCACGCCTCTTGAGCCTGGTTCCGGACCCGCCCTTTGCGCCTGGGCGATCCCGCCGGCCGGCACCGCTGCGCGACGCGTTCGCGCCGGGAACGGACGACCAGTTCGTCAATGCGGCCGTAAAGAGCGCGCTCCTGCGGGAACCGCTGGTCGGGCACGCCGGCATCCATGTCTCGACCTCGCATGGTGTGGTCCAGCTCAGCGGATTCATTGCATCCCGCGCGGTTATTGCGCGCGCGGCGGCAATCGCCCGTGCGGTCGCCGGAGTCAGGACGGTGCGCAACGACATGCGCCTGGCCTAACCCTCCCGCCTATCTGACGACGATGTTGTTGCGCACGCCTCTCGCACCTGGGGTCTGGCGCGCAATGCGCTCGGCCTGATGGACCTCCTCGGAGGAGCGGGCAACGCCGCCGAGGTGCACGATTCCCTTGTCGCTGTGGACGCTGATATCCAGCGCGCTCACGACCTTGTCGGCGACGAATGCGGCCTTGATCCTCGTGGTCAGCGCGGCGTCGTCGATGAATTCGCCGGGGGTTTCCCGCGAACCGGCGCAGCCGGCAAGCATCAGCAGCATGAAAAAAACAAGCAGGGCGCGCAATGAAGATGGCAGTCGCAGGGTCATGATGTTCGCTCTCCGGTTGGGATGGACGGCTTAAGAACGGTTGGCTGGAAACGGTCGGCTTTCAGCCGGGCGATCCGGGCTCCGGCTCACGTATGATGCGGTATTGGCATGAAAGGCCGGAACCGAGCACCCCGTGACCGAGTCGAGCGCGCAACGCATCCTCATCGTGGAAGACAACCAGGACTCGGCCATGAGCCTGAAGATGCTGCTCGAGGTTCTGGGCCATGTGGTTGACGTGGTGCATGACGGCGAAGGAGCGATCGACGCCGCCGCCGCACATCGGCCCGACGTGATCCTCATGGACATCGGCCTGCCCGGCCTGAGCGGCTACGAAGCGGCGCGGCGCATCCGCAAGGAATGCAGGGACGCGCCCATGCTCATCGTCGCCCTGACCGGCTGGGGACAGGAACAGGACCGCCAACGATCGGTCGACGCCGGGATCGACCATCATCTCGTCAAGCCCCTGGACCTGGACAAGCTCAGGCAGATCCTCGCGTCCGCGCCGCCGCCCGGCGCTTAGCGGGGACAGCAAGTGCTCCGCTCATGGGCGCGCTCATGCCCGGCAGCGAAACCACGAATTCGCTCCCGCGGCCGGGGCCCGCGCTGATCGCCTCCACGGTGCCGCCATGCAGCTCGACCAGGGTCTTCACCAGCGTAAGCCCGACGCCCAGGCCACCCTGTGAGCCGTTCGCACCGCGCTCGAGCTGGACGAAGGGCTGGAAGATGTCGGCCAGCCGGTCCGCCGGCAGCCCGATGCCCGAGTCGCGCACGCGGATGACCGCCACGCCGTCTTCATCGCGCACTTCGATCGAGATGTTTCCGCCGCCCGCGGTGTACTTCGCGGCATTGTGGACAAGGTTCGCGACGACCTGCACGGTGCGCGCGAAATCGCCGTCGAGGATGAACTTGTTTTCGGGGACCGACAGGTGGATCGAGTGGCCGCGCGCCTCGATCAGCGAGCGGTTGGTCTCGACGGCCGAATGGACGGCCTGCGCGAGGTCGAATTTCTGCCGGCGCAGCTCGATCTTGCCGCGCGTGATGCGCGAAATGTCGAGCAAATCATCCACCAGGTGCGCGAGCAGCGCGCTCTGCCGGTCGATGACATCGCGCGCGAAAGTCATCTTGTCCGGCGCGAGCTTGCCGACCTTCATGAGCTCCACGGCGTTGCGGATGGCCGACATCGGGTTCCTCAGCTCGTGCGAAAGCATGGCGAGAAACTCATCCTTGCGCTCGTCGGCCTCGCGCAGGCGCCGGCTGGTTTCCTCCGCCGCCACGCGCGCGGCCTGCTCGTGCGCAAAAGCCACGCGCTGCTCGGCCTGGTCGCGGATCTGCGCCGCCATGAGGTGCAGGTCGACGAAGACCTTGACCTTGGTGCGCAGGACCTCGGGGACGATGGGCGTCAGGATGTAGTCCACCGCGCCAAGGGAGTAGCCCCGCGCGGTGTGCATCTCGTCGGCGTAGGCGGTGATGAAGATGATCGGCGTGTGCGCGGTCTTCTTCCTCTCGCGGATCAGCCCGGCGGTCTCCAGGCCGTCCATGGTCGGCATGTTGACGTCCATGAGGATGACCGCGAATTCCTGCTCGAGCATGGCCTTGAGCGCCTCCTCGCCGGAGCGCGCGAGCACGACGTTCTGCCCGAGCGGCTCGAGCAGCGTCCCCAGCACGAGCAGCTTGTCGGCGCGGTCGTCGACG
>JANMXB010000156.1:0-4020 GCA_031380765.1 Pseudomonadota bacterium
GGCACCAAGCGCCTGTGCCTGGACACGAACTACTACGAGACCTTCAACCGGGAAAACGTGACCCTCGTCGATGCGCGTCGTACGCCAATCGAGGAGATCACGGCAACGGGCTTGTGCACCAGCGCTGCCGAATTCGCCTTCGATGCCCTCGTGTTTGCGACGGGGTTCGACGCGATGACCGGGGCGCTAACGGAAATCGATGTCAAGAACGGCGCCGGTGCGAGCCTTAGGGACGCCTGGTCATCGGGTCCGCGTACCTATCTCGGGCTGATGGTCGCCGGATTCCCCAACCTGTTTCTCATCACCGGGCCGCAGAGCCCCGGGGTCAAGACGCAGATGATCCTGTCGATTGAGCAGCACGTGGACTGGATTGCCGAATGCCTGGCCCACCTTGGTTCGCGCGGCCTGAGCCGGATCGAAGCCGATCCTGTCGCGCAGCAGGCGTGGGTCGAGCATGTCAACGAAGTCGCCAACAAGACCTTGTATCCGCTCGCCAACTCCTGGTACATGGGCGCCAATATTCCCGGCAAGCCGCGCGTGTTCATGCCTTACGTCGGGGGCGTGCCCGCTTACACGAGGAAAGTCAACGAGGCCGTGCGCAACGGCTATGCCGGGTTCGTGCTCGGACGCGACGGGGGACGCCCGGCGAGCGCCTGATTTAACGACTTTCGGTTCAGAAACACGAGCACTGGAGCCGCTCCCAGGCCAATTGGTGTATCGTTACCGGTACATTTCCACTCCAGGAGTACAGCCATGGCCGCCGATCCCGTCCTCGCAATGCGCAAGCAGACCCTCGCTGCCATCCGTGCGCGGCTCAAGCACTACGACATGAAGCAGGGCGAGCTGGCCGAGTACCTGGGCCTCTCCCGGTCGCGGCTCCACCAGCTCGTAAACGGCACCGCGCAGGCTTTCAGCCTCGAAGCCCTCGTGCGGATCGCCAACCACGCCGACCTCACGGTCCGCCTCACGGTGACGCGGCCGTACGCACAGGAGTAGTGCTTCGGCCGGTGCTTCGGCCGGTGCTTCGGCCGGTGCTTCGGCCGGTGTTTCGGGCGGCGCCCTTTACAAAGCATTAACCCGCCGCCCTGTGTGCCGCGGGACACACAACGTACAATTCACGCTGTTTCCTCAGCAGTCCGCCCGACCGGATCCCCCTATGCCGTTTCGATCACTTTCGCGCGATCGTTTTCGCGCTTTTGCCTTGCCAGCCTGCGCGTTCCTTGCCGGCTGCGGGCCGGGCGGTCCGGCTGCGCCCGCAGCCCCGCCCGCCGTGCAGGCGCGGATCATTGCGGTGAGCCCGCAGCGCGTCCCGATCCGGCTTGACGTGGTCGGCCAGGTCGAAGGCTCCAAGGAAGTCGAGGTGCGCGCGCGCGTCGCGGGCATCCTGCTCAAGCGCCTTTACAACGAAGGCGAAGTCGTGGGCGCGGGCACGCCCCTCTTCCGCATCGATTCCGCCCCGTTCGAGATCGCGCTCGCGCAGGCGCGCGCCCAGCTCGCGCAGGAGCGCGCGCGCGGCGAGCAGGCCCGGCGCGAAGCCACGCGTCTCAAGGCGCTTGCCGCCGAAAAGGCCATCAGCCAGAAGGAATATGACGACGCCACTTCCAACTCGAAGCTCTCGGACGCGAGCCAGCAGGCCGCCGAGGCCAACGTGAAGCAGGCCGAGCTGAATCTTTCGTACACGCTGGTCACCGCCCCGGTTTCCGGCGTAAGCGGGCGCGCGGCCAAGTCCGAGGGCAGCCTCATCTCGGCGGGCGCCGACAGCCTGCTGACCTCCATCCACCAGATCAATCCGATCTGGGTGCGCTTCAGCCTGTCGGAGTCCGATCTCGCGAAGCTTCCCGGCGGGCGGCTGGGGCGCGGTGCGGGAACGGAGCTCAAACTCGTCCTCCCCGATAGATCCATCTATTCGGGCAAGGGCCGCCTCAATTTCACCTCCACCCAGATCGACCCCCGTCTGGCGACCCAGCAGCTGCGCGCCGAATTCGACAACCCGGGCCAGCAGCTCCTGCCCGGCCAGTTCGTGCGCGTGCAGCTCGTCGCCGGTGAGCGCGAAGGTGCGTACCTGGTCCCGCAGCCTGCCGTGCTGCAGACGGAAAAAGGCGCGCTGGTGTTCGTGGTGGATCCCGAAGGCAAGGCCGCCCTGCGCCCGGTGCAGCTAGGCGAGTGGGTCGGCGCCGACTGGATGATCCTGGGCGGTCTCAAGCCCGGCGACCGCGTCATCGCGGACAATCTCCTCAAGATCCGCCCGGGCACGCCCGTCAGCGCCGCGCCACCGCCAGCCGCCGCTCCCGCGTCGAAGTAAGGGGCGCGCATGACCCGCTTCTTCATCAGCCGGCCGATCTTCGCCGCGGTCCTCTCGATCGTGATCACCCTCGCGGGCATGGTCGCCTCCGGCGTGCTGCCGGTCGCGCAGTATCCCGAGATCGCGCCGCCCACGGTCACGATCACCGCCAACTACCCGGGCGCCAGCGCCGAAACGCTCGCCCGCACGGTTGCCGCGCCGATCGAAGAGCAGCTCTCCGGCGTCGAGGGTCTCCTCTACTACAACTCGTCCTCCGCCTCGAACGGCACGCTGACCATTACCGCCACCTTCGAGGTCGGCACCGACGTCAACAACGCCACGATCCAGGCCAACAACCGCGTGCAGATCGCGCTGCCGCGGCTGCCCGACGATGTGCGCCGCACCGGCGTGATCGTGCAGAAGCGCTCGACCGACATCCTGATGGCGGTCGCGGTGAGCTCGACCGATCCGCGCTACGACACCCTCTTCATCTCCAACTACATCACGGTCAATGTGCTGGACGTGCTGCGGCGCGTGCCCGGCGTGGCCGACGCGACGATTTTCGGCGCACGCGACTACTCGATGCGCGTTTGGCTGCGCCCGGACCGCATGGCCCAGCTGGGCGTCACCCCGACCGACGTGGCCAGCGCGATCCGCGCGCAGAACGCCCAGTACGCCGCGGGCAAGATCGGCCAGGAACCCGCGCCCGCCGACCAGTCGCTGGTGTTTTCGGTGACGGCGCAGGGGCGCATGGTCGAGCCGGAGGAGTTCGGCAACATCATCCTGCGCTCGACCGGGCCGGGCGGCGTGCTGCGCGTCAAGGACGTGGCGCGCCTCGAGCTCGGCGCGCAAACGTACGACCAGTTCGTGACCGTCGACGGCAAGCCCTCCATCGGCACGGCGATCTTCCTGCAGTCGGGTGCCAACGCGCTCAAAGTCGCGGACGCGGTGCGCGCAAAGATGGAAGAGGTTTCCAAGGGCTTTCCCCAGGGCATCACCTGGTTCGTGCCCTTCGACACCACGCGCTTCGTGGTGGCCTCGATCAACGAGGTGATCCACACATTGATCATCGCGGCGTTTCTCGTGCTGCTCGTGGTGTTCGTGTTCCTGCAGAGCTGGCGCGCGACGCTGATCCCGATCATCGCCGTGCCGGTGTCCCTCGTCGGCTCGTTCGCGGGCCTCTACGCTTTCGGCTTCTCGATCAATACGCTGACCCTGTTCGCGATGGTGCTGGCCGTCGGCATCGTGGTGGACGACGCCATCGTCGTGCTCGAGAACGTCGAACGATTGATGGCCGAACGCGGCCTCACCCCGAGGCAGGCGTCGATCGAGGCGATGGACGAAGTCTCGGGCGCGGTCATCGCAATCGTCCTCGTGATGTGCGCGGTGTTCATCCCGGTGGCTTTCCTCGGCGGCATCGCGGGGCGCCTTTACCAGCAGTTCGCCGTGACGGTCACGATCTCGGTGGTGATCTCGGGCCTCGTGGCGCTCACGCTCACGCCTGCGCTGTGCGCCCTGCTGCTCAAGCCGTCCCACGGCGAATCGCGGATCTTCCGCCCGTTCAACAAGGGCTTTGCCGCAGTGACCGGAGGTTACCTCGGCGGCGTGCGCTGGGTGCTCAAGCACTGGGTGATCGCGCTGGTCGCGTTCGCGGTCACGCTGGGCGGCGCCGTGTGGCTGGTGCGCGTGGTGCCGGGCAGCTTCGTGCCTTCGGAAGACATGGGATTCGTCTACGGGGC